>JBBQPV010000069.1:0-7902 GCA_038216925.1 Bdellovibrionia bacterium | reverse complement strand
TCGCCCTTGGAAAGGGCGGCGACTCAATCCAGTCCGTCCACACGGTCATCATAGATAATACTAAATTCACCCCGGAAATAACCGAGGCTCACGTAGGTGATTTAATTGTCTGGAAAAATCAGGATATCTTTCCGCACACTGCCACCGCAAAAGGAGTTTTTGACTCTGGAAACATTGCTCCAACAAAGAGTTTTAAATTTAAGATCTTAAAAGCAGGGACCGTCTCTTACGGTTGTCTGTTTCACCCAGTCATGAAAGCACAACTGAAAATTTCGGAAGCTCCAAAATAATTTTATTTTTTGATCGCTAAGCCCATGTAGGACAAAAGCAGTGAGGAGGTAAATTCGAACCTCAAACCATCAGGAACTATTCCAGAAAAAATATTTTTTAACGGAATACTTGTGATCACAGGCTTAATGCCGGTCATGGTTTTCACTTCAAGATTAGCTTGAGCTGCGTATTCGGTAAGTTCTTTGGGTTTTACAAATAAACTTAAAATATGCATGTTTTTTGGAGTATTGCGTATGAACCATTCCACCAATTTAATAATAACAAATCCGCTTATGAGGTTTCGATTAAAAGTATGGAAAATAAAAAGTCCGCCAGGTTTGATGACTCTAGACATCTCCGCAATAGCCTGTTTTGGATCATGGACGTGTTCTAAAAAATCCATGGCAGTGACAACATCAAATTCTCCGGTGGTAAAAGGCAGGCGATAGACGTCACCGGAAATATATTTCACCGATTCTGTGGTGTCATACAAACCCGCCACGCGTAAGCTTTCAATGGACATGTCAACACCGGTGACATGAAATCCTTCTCTAGCCAGGGCATTACTTAAAAACCCTGCGCCACATCCTACATCAAGAACATTTACGTTTGTATTGCCTCGATAGTGATCACGAATCTTTTCAATAACCCAAGGTGTTTTGGTCTTTGATTCCGCACGGAGAAGCGCTACGGGATCATCAAAAGCGGTGTACCAACGCTCCCCGTAACTATCATAAAAGTTGTTATTAATTTGTCGTTCCACCGAAGATTTCTTTTTTAATCCTTAGCTTTCAACTCGTCATCGTGATCAGAAATAAATTTCTTGATGTCCTCAGCAATAGTGAGAAGTTTCAGCCACTGTTCTTTATACAAAGTCACTGGGAAGCGGCCCATTCCGTATACTGACAAGGCTCCCTTTTCACTTACTTTCATGGAAAGCGTACCGGGACGTTTTGAATTTTTCAAAGCTGCGTTTTCAGCTTTAAGACGCTCGACTTCTTCTTTTAAATTTTCATCTGACATGAAAAGCTCCTTGTGATTGAGGGATTGACACTGAAGTTATATCAATAATCTCAGAGGCAAATCATTAGAAAAATCATTGACGCTGCGGGACTTTCTCAAATTCCAGAGGGAGCAAGAACCACTACACTAATGCAGATAGATTTATTCTCCCCAGTGTTTTCATAGGAGTGAGGATGGTCCCCAGGAAACGCAAGAACGTCATTTTTTTGAACTCGGAAAACTTGTCCTCCGGTTCTCACAGTCACCTCCCCTTGAATACATGTTAAATATTCCTTTGTTCCAGAAATATGTGGAATCCCGCCCATTCGTCCATGGATTTCAAACTCCATTCTGTCTATATGCATACCCGTTATGGGATCCGGAAGGAGCTGGAACACCCTCACGGCCCCCTGAGAACGTTTTTCTGACACAACCTCTTTACTCTTCACAAGTTTGAAGCGTCCTCGAGGCGTGGCGAGAAGCTCTTCAATAGACACTTGCAGGGCGGACGAAAGTCGAGTGAGATTTTTTAAAGACGGGTTGCCTACTCCAGATTCTACGTAGGTGATTGTTGACCGCGGCACACCTGCAATTTTTGAAAGCTGTCCTTGTGTAAGACCTCTCTTTTTTCTGAGATTTTCTACGTTTTGACCCAGATTTTTAGACACATCGTCAGTTAAATTAGCCATATGCCAATATATTAGCACATATGACAGTATTTTGCCCACTTCCCTTATAATAAAAAGTAAGGAAGTGAGGAAGCATTATGAAAAACCTACAAGGAACTAAGTGGCTCGTGACCGGTGGAACATCCGGACTGGGTCTTGCGGTGAGTAAACAAATTATATTAAGAGGCGGGACTGTGGCCATTGTTTCACGGCGTGAATCACCCCTATTAAAAATTGCAGAGGAGCTTGGAGCTAAGGCGATAGTTGGAGACGTTGGAAACAAAGAGGATATTTATAAAATAGCAGCCCAAGCGGTTTTGCACCTGGGCAGAGTTGATTATTTAGTCAATAACTCTAGTACGCTGGGAGTAACTCCCCTCAGATCATTCATGGATACAGAGTGTGAAACGATTGAAAAAGTCCTTCAAGTCAATTTGTTAGGACCATTTAGATTAAGTAAAGCGATTTTACCCGGGATGATTTTAAGAAAACAAGGAACGGTTATAAATATCTCAACCGATGCGTCGGTGAGCGCTTATGAAAACTGGGGTGCGTATTCTGTTAGTAAAGCGGCTCTGGATCACATGTCTCATATTTGGAGTGAAGAATTAAAATCTCACGGCGTAAACTTTTACTCCATAGATCCCGGTGATATGGATACGGCCATGCATGAGGAGGCGCTGCCCGGTTCCGATCGGGCCAAATTAAAAAAGCCCGACCAAGCCGCCAAAGAACTTCTGGATTTCATTTTGTCCTCAGAATCGGAGAAAGAATGGGAAAGGAAGAGCTTATGAAATTTGCCACATCAAGCAGTAGAAGACTAGAACACTCAAGACTTCTTGTTATTTCAAATGATGGAGAAATTTCCCATTCTACCGCGGGAAATCTCCCCGACTTTTTAAACCAAGGGGATGTGGTGGTGGTAAACGATGCGGCCACCATGCCATCAAGCCTTTCTGGGATTCTTAAACCTTCCGGTGAGCATATAGAGATTAGGCTAGGTCAAGCGTTAGAGTTTCCAAAATGGAAAGTCATATTATTTGGGAAGGGGGATTGGCGAACACCAACGGAAAATCGTACACCGCCCCCTGTGGTTACTACGGGTTCGGTTTTAGAGTTCCCTGGCCAACTAACAGCGCGGGTTTTAGATATTTGCAATGGCGTCTCTGAAAGACTTATAGAAGTCGAGTTTTTAGAATCTGAAACTATGTTTTGGCGGAAATTTTACGCGGCAGCCAAACCCATACAATATTCTTATTTAAAAACTGATTTAGAACTGTGGGATCAACAGACAGTTTTTTCAGGGCCGCCCATTGCCATAGAACCACCTTCTGCGTCCTTCCCACTCACGTGGGACATCATGTTTAGGATGCAAAAAAAAGGAGTGGAGATTCTGTCACTGAGTCACGGGACTGGATTATCAAATACCGGCGTCAATGCCATTGATAAAATACTTCCATTTCCTGAGCCCTATTTCATTAGTCTAGATGTTCAAGAAAGAATTTTACAGGCCAAATCCCAAGGAAGGAGAATCATTGCCATCGGCACTGGCGTGGTGAGAGCACTGGAGTCTTGGGCAGGCCGGAAAACCAATGGCGATATTAAGGAAGTTGCTACGCTGAAACTAACTCCTGAGTTTAAAAGAAAAATAGTCACCGGGATATTTTCTGGACTTCACGAACCCGGAGCCAGCCACATTGATCTTCTTACTAGTTTTGTTTCTCCGGGCATTTTAGCAAGGGCCTACGCTGAGGCTGAGGGGCGAGATTATCTGTGGCATGAATATGGTGATGTCTGTCTCATTTTATAATTTTTTACGGTTAAAGTATGTTTCATACCGATGAAAAACTTTGTCAATGGGTGCACCAAATTCTTTTTCCGCAATGAGAAGGAGTATTTCTCGGTGACACCTGGCACCTACTTCACACTGACACACAAAAAAAACATCTTTAGTTTTGGCTTTTTCAGCTAATTGTCTGAGATTATACATTCCCTCAGAGGACAATTGAAACCTCTCCTCATAATGAGAATCTATGAATGCCTGATCATGTCCATTACTCTCTTGAAATTTTTTGAAATCTTTAAAAAGTGCGGTGTCAGGAGCAAGATCACTTCGGTATTCATCCATCAACTCTTTTTTAAGACCACGGGGATAGAATCTCATGGTCACCGCTATATAACCATTCTTCCTAGAAAGTTCCCCGCTCCTGAGTTGCCCGACGGCACCCTGCCTGATCATGTGTTGGTGCGATCTCCCAGCAGTTTATGATCAAGAGAATATTTTCCAGCGCCTAAATTAACAAATGCAATGGCGAGTCCCAGATACACTAAAGCAAGCTCATAAGAGTGACCACCTGTAGGATTAACAAACGGATCCTTCAGCATAAACATATGAGTCATCACAGCCACAGCCATGGTAAAAGCAATTCCAAGGGATGCAATTGGAGTAAGAAGCCCTAGAACAAGACCAATACCACCACAAAACTCGGAGACCGCCGCTAAGAGTTGTAAAAAACCGGGTACCGGTGCTTGTGGTCCCATCCACGCCATTGGATTTTGAATTTTACCCCAACCGTGAATGATAAAAGCGGAACCCATGATCAGTCTTAAAATCAAAAGTGCCACCGACACACAGGTGTGATGGGGAAGGGGCTGCATGCATTTTCTGATCTTTTCTTTCATTTGATGTTCTCCTTAGGTGCAGATGTTATTAAACTAAACCGAGGGCCACTGTAATTTTCAATTTGAATTGTCTCTAAAAACATGGTTTTAGGGCGCACCCAGACTTGTCCCAATTTATTTTCGTAGAGCGCTTCATACACCACTACTTCCTCAAGGGTCTCACTATGTCTTGCCGTACCAATGACTTTATACTTTTTATTTTTGTAATGATTGTAAATCCCACCCACAACTAATTCAGTCATGCCATTTCCCCTTTAAAGTAAAAGTTTAATATTTTTTACCACTGAATCCATCAAATTCTTTTTTATGATGTCAGATTTTACGCTCAGGTAAATCTCGTTACTCACTTGTGGCCATGATTTTACTTTGATTTCTGTCAGCATATTATTTGTATGTCCCCACCCCTTTGCCAATACTTCGGGAATAAAGGTAAGTTGACTGCTATGACGGCACAACTCTAATGCCGTTTCCGCCGTTGCGGCTTCATCTCCACGGATACGCCTGCGCGCGGAAACTGGGCAATGATCCTCGCCCACCACATAACCATAGGAACTCCAATCCACTGGCACCACAAATGGAAACTTCAGAACATCTGCTTCCGTGCAGGCGAGGCCCAACGGGTGTCCTACTCTGCCATACAGTTTCCATGGAATTTTACCCAATAATACGGATTCCCAAGTGTTGGTCCATTCCAACTTTTCAATGTGCAGAGCCATTTCAAAAGCACCTTTGAGGCCATGGGCCACTAAATCATTATGTGTGAATTCAATCAGTCTGAACCGAGACTTCTTTTTTGCACTAGAGCGCATTTCACTGATGGCGGGAGCAAGAAGATAGGTGGTTAAAAAACTAATTGATCCGATTGTACAAATAGGATCTTTCCCGTATATGTCCCCGTGTTCTTCAATTTTGAGACCTTCAGAAATTTCACAAATCTGTTCTGCGGCATCTAAAATATCCACTGCCTCAGGAGTCATCACTACCCCTGAAACAGAACGCTTGAAAAGCTGGGTTCCAACTTTCTGTTCAATCTTTTTAATTATTTTTGAAACTTGGGCCGGCAAAATATTCCACTGCCTTGCTACTTCTCTGAATGAGTTAGTCCTAGACGCCAGAATAAAAAGTTCCAGTTCTTTGATTGTCAGTTCACTCACTCGGCTTTGCATGGAAGGGTGTTTCCTTTTTGGAAACATCTAACTCCTTTTGAGGGGCTCGTCTAGAGGTTTTTATTTTGGGATGCTTTTAGGTACAACATAAGGGGGAAACTATGTTTTCTAAGAAAGCGCAGATTAGACAGATTGTACAAGTTCCGCTTAAAAATGGAGTGGGCACATTCTATACGTTTAAAAAACTCATAGATAAAAAAGAGCATCTGGCCATTGGCTTTGGGGACTGGGAGCGGCAAGATGCACCACTGGTGAGAGTGCACTCAGAGTGTCTGACGGGAGATGTTTTTGCCTCAGGAAAGTGTGACTGCGGAGAACAAGTTCAAGAAGCGATCTCTAAAATGCAAATAGAGGGTGGAATATTACTTTACCTTAGACAAGAAGGAAGGGGCATCGGCCTTTATAATAAACTTGATGCCTACGCGCTTCAAATGGATGGTCATGACACTTACGAATCAAATCGACTTTTGGGATTTCCCGATGACCTAAGAAATTACGCAGTGGTGGGACAAATGCTTAACGCTTTAAATAAGAATAAAATAAAATTATTGACCAACAACCCGGACAAAGCGCACCAGCTAAAGGCTTTAGGCATTGACGTTACAGAAACGATTTCCACGGGAGTGTTCTTGAAGGCCGCTAACAAAGGATATCTTCAAACTAAAACTCTCAAAACTGGCCATAGGATTAATCTAGAGGGCCTTCTATCATGCTGAAAGCCGCGTTTATGATTCCAATGATGCTGGGAATTTTTGCAGTTCTCCAAAATACACTGAATAAAAAAATTGCGGGAATGTGGGGCTTATCATTGGTGGGGTTGGCAAACGGTGCCGGATTACTCATTGCTTCCTCTGCAGTGTTTTTTTTGACCGCAAAGGAAAGTCGTCTACAAATTTTTAATGGTCCCGCCCTTTCCCAACTAAAATTTTTGTGGGTTTTCATACCAGGATTATTAGGGATTTTTTTAGTTATTGGAATTCCATGGTCCATTGGAAGACTAGGCCTTCAATTTGCGTTCGCTAGTTTTATTGCGGCACAAATTGTAACAACAGTTCTTTGGGAAACTTTAGTGGAAAAAAATCCGACCAGTCCTTTCTCATATATCGGAGCGGCTTTTAGTGTTCTCGGTGCGGTATTTTTTTCTATGGCGAGTCACAGTTAGAATAGGTACGTTCATTGCTATGTAGCTTATAAAAAGGAGCTCATAGATGAAGTATCAGCACTGGATTGTCAGTCTTTCTCTGTTCTTTGTAACTATAACAGTCCAAGGTGGGAAACCACCGTTTTCCCGGGTTCACTACCCCATGCTTCAAGGTAGCACCAGTGATACAGTCACCTTTATAAATACCTTAGTGCCGCGCCTAAAGACGTTTCAATTTCGCGCCATTCCCAGAAATTCAAAATCACCAGCTGTCTCAGGAGAGTTAGTTGGTGATCCCGTGCAAGACAGCCAAGGACTTCTTCATGAAAAGGCTTTGCGGGTTAAATTTTCCGGCCTCCAACCCAACACTCAGTATGATTTGGAAATGAGTGAGTCCAGTGGAGTAAGTGCGGGTGAAACCGTGGATCGTAGACAATTTAAAACTCTAAAGAAAAATCCAGGCCCACTAAAGTTTGTCGTGGCCTCCTGCCTTTCCGATGAAATTAAATATGACGTCGTCAGATTGAACATGTGGAAGAAAGTGATCCAAGAAAAGCCCGACGCCGTTATTCTGATTGGGGATCAAACCTACGTGGATTCCTTTGACTACGTTGAGCGGCATAAAGCAACAGAGCTTGACGTTTGGATGCGGCACTTCAGAAGTTTTTCTGAGAATCCAATGTTTAGGAGTGACAAACTTATTCCAGTTTTTGTAACATGGGATGATCACGATACTGGAATTGACAACGGTAACAGCACTACACCCACCATCGCTGATGCAAGAAAGGCTTTCAACTCCCTTTACGGAAGCGAAAGTATTCCTGGAATGACAGAGATGGGAAAAAACGGAGTTTATCGCCATGTGAAGTGGAGTGGAATTAACTTTGTTTTGATGGACAACAGATCTTATCGAACAGCCCCTGAACTTAACGAGCGTTATGGGCAGTGGGGACAGGAACAAGAAGAGTGGTTG
>JBBQPV010000068.1:0-7982 GCA_038216925.1 Bdellovibrionia bacterium | reverse complement strand
TCTCCTGATTCATCCCACTCAATTGTTAGTTTTTGGTCCGTAAACACCTTTTTTAATTTTAACACAGCGTGACGATAATTCGCCTTCGCGGTGTCATAAGGACATTCCATAATCAGAGCAATCTCCTGAAAAGAAAGATCCTCAAACACCCGCAGAGAGAGCGCTGTTCTCTGCTTTTCAGGCAATAGATTCACTTCCCTTTGAATCACCGCCTGAGTTTCTTCATCTTCCATGTGCTTGGTGGTTTTTTCTCCCACACCAATAATGACATCTTCAATGTCCACATCTTGATGACTCTTACTTCGCCAACGGTTCTTACACGTGTTGATGGCGATTCTAAAGAGCCAGCTTTTAAAGCTGGAACGTTCCTCGAAAAAATTTATTTTTTGATAGGCCTTGATGAAGCTTTCTTGGACCACATCCTCTGCCGCACCATGATCACCGGTAAACCGCAGGGCTAGCCTGTAAACCGCTTTCTGGTGCCTTTCAACAAGTTCCCCGAAGGATTTCTTGTCACCGGCTTTAATGTCTTTAACTAGGTCCAAATCAGCTCTCATACACGTCCTAGCTTAATTTTAGACACAGACTTAAGTCTAAAGGTTAATAAAAAAAGGTGACAGCCCACTTTTCAATAGGCAACGCGTTATATTCTCCATTATATCCGTTTTGGCGGTCAATGGCTCGATTAGTTTGCAATTCCTCAATGAATTGAATAGATAAGACCCATGCGATTTAAGACAAAATTAATGACAGCTTTGGTCCTGGTACTAGTTCTTTTTGTGACTTTACTCATCACCTCTCCCAGATTAATCGGCTGGGTGTTTTCCTATAAAAAAGAATGTAAGGTGCTCAGGGTGGAAACATTTCTTAAGGGAAATCTCATTTCAAATCTCCAACAAGCCAATAAATTCTCAATTATTTGTGCTGAAGACGGATTTATATGTCGGGCGGAAGATACTGGTTTTGCTGGCATCAAGGCAGGGGACAATATTGTATTTAGAGGATTTCCAGAACTCAGCTCTCTCCAAGAATTTGGGAAGTGCGATCACGCCCAACTTCTTCAATTCAAGCCGAATTAATTAGCCAATGCAGTTCTTAAATCAATGCCTTCGTTTTTAAGAAATTTCTTAGACGAAATAGTAGGCATAAGAAGTTGCCCCTCAACTGTTTGCGTTTCTACTTGAGCGTCCTTGGGTTGCACATACACAGCTTCTACAGACAAACCCGTAGTATCGTCTAATTGATCATCTTGTGCCCAAACCGATGAACTAAGCCCCATTATAACTAAACCTACTATAATCCCCAGTTTCATAATCAACTCCTTCTTGACTCAGTAAATTGCAATTGATCCGCCACCTCATAGTCAATAAACGGCCAGTAAAACCACGGTGAATGTGTGTATTGATGACAACTATTCAAAAAGAAAAACACACTGTTAGAGCCATAACAATCGACTAAAACGTAAACAACGACTCTTATGTGGGCTTAATCAGAGCTGATTTCGAAATAGTGGAAGCAAAATCCCTAAAATCTTCACTTTAATCTTTGAGAGGCTACCTACGTCCTCATCCACACTTGAATCGGTGGCAACCATTTTCCCGTCTTTGCCGATTAAAACCGATTGGCTGAGAAACCCATTATAAATGATTTCAAACTCAGAGCTAAAATTTCCACTCACCTCATCATTAATCAGAACTCCGATTTCACGATTGATAACGGCGGATCGAATATCTAAATTTGACGAGCCTATAAATATTTTTTTCTTATCCACCATGATGGCTTTTGCATGAATAATGCTGGAACTATTGAATTCGTAAAGTTCTACCCCCATAGAAACAATGTATTTCTTGATAGCTCTGTACCCAGCTTGAGCAGCAAAAGTGTCCGAAGATTTGAGAGAATTGGTGAGAATTTTCACCCGTACCCCGGCGGAAATAATTTTTCCCAACACCTCTAGAGTTTGCGCGGTGGGAATAAGGTAAGGCGTGAGTATCAATACCTCACTCACGCTCCCCGCTATAAATTTATTAAGGTTGTCGATTAAAAGATGCTCTTCATCACTGACATTTTTATGGGCAACGTTTGAGTAAAAGGTAATCTCTCCAAAATCCTCTGCCAGTTCCATCCACTCCACTGGTTCTTCACTCTCGTGAATACGCATTGCCGCATTGTCTAGTCTCCGCTTTGATTCTTCAACTAACCCCTTTGCCCACTCTTTCTCTCTTAAACAAGATTCCTGATTCTCCACCGAGAAACAGGAGCGCTCGTTGTTATCAAGTCGCCCGAGTCCGGTGACCCAAAGTTCTAAAAAATATTTTCGGGCGCGGTTTGCCACTTCTCCGGAAACAATGACATCCAAATCCACAAAATTGCGTTTGGGGCTTAGGCCAAAATAATCATCACTGACATTTCTGCCCCCAATGATTCCCACTCTTCCATCCACATTGAGCTGTTTGGAATGATTGCGATGGGTGAATGTACTAGGCCGGAATAAATTTGGTTTATTGAAAAATCTAATTTGCATATGGGGCTCTTCCATCATTGCAACTAACATTTCCCTACTCAATGAGGAGCCCACGCTATCAATAATGAGTTTGACGTCTACACCCCGCCGCGCAGCTTCTCTTAGAAGTGAAAGCTCGTTCACCGTTACAACGTCATTTGAAATAATGAAATACTCGGCGCAAATCGATTCCCGAGCCTCTTGAATAATACGTTCCCTGGCCCTTAACGCGTCTCTATTTGCTAATAAAAAACGCGCTTGGTCAGCTCCCACAGGAACACCTAAGAATATTAAAAATAAAATTAGAACCTTCACCCGATTTTCTCTAAAGCAGAGACTATGCCACCAATAAACAGGCATGGTAAAGAGTGAGGCCGTGACTAACTAAACTGATTTTGACAGATCATGAAATTTCTCAATTATCGACATCGATTTTTTCAATGTCTGAAATAAATGAAATTCGCACTTCTTTCGGCTTATTAATTCCGTCACGAATGCGGATAAGATCTCCCCGCTTCAATCCAGGTTTCAAGCGATTTCTATCCAGCCAACTTAAAAATTCTCGGTTTACACCTCGACAGATCATCTGCCGAGTTTTACCCCTCTCTGGCTGCTCATCGCCAACAATTCTAGATAGGCCGTCAAGATTTCTTACAGGTTTGTCCCGCGACAACAACACATAACTCAAAGTGAGGGTGTCGTTTTTCATGGGCAAATAATGTTGCAATTCTTGAAACCAAATTGGTTTTTCCCAGTGGACGCGGTGGTGGCACCAGTCTCTCCCCGATTGATTATACAAAGGGCAGAACTCTTGATGAGTACACGGAGCCCAGGCGTACCACCCTTCTTCAATTTTTTTGTCTCTGAAAGCCAGAAGTTTTCTACTGGCCTGATGAGTGCTAGGTTCAATCACGATGAGGCGGCGCACACTCTCTGGAATGATGGGATAAAACTCAGCTTCATTTAACACGTAGCTCAACAAAACCGTGTCTGCTCCCTTCGTATCAAACCCTTTCAAGTCCAGGAGGTCAGTTTGAGCTTCAAAATTAAAGGTCTTTTTCCAATGAGTGAGTTCATTGACTGCAGACAGACTCCTATCGATGGCGTGAATTTTTATAGCTGGCAAAAATTCCGGGCAAGTATATGCCAAAGCCCACAAGGCGGATCCAGCTCCGCAACCCCAATCCACCAAGCTGCGCGTATCCAAAAGAAACCTCTGCGCTTTAGCTTCACTAAAAACCGATTGAGCTCTTACAAAATTTAAAACTGCGAAATAAGAAATGTATGCGGCTCTGGAACCTGCATCACTCCAGTAGTCATGACTACTTTTAGGATCAAGGCCTCTAATAAAAAAGTCTGATAACTTAATGACCGCATCTGCAAGTTTTTTAGGGTCTTTGAGAGAGTGCCCAAATACCTGAAGTCTACTTTCTAATTGATTTTGGAGGTTTTCGGGAACGCTAAATCGTTGAGACACGGTTGCGCCCAGCATTTTTACTTACGTAAGCCGCTTGATCGGCTTTGGCGAAGAGCTGGCCGGGAGCTGTCATGGAAGGATCAATACATGCAACACCGAGAGAAACTGTTATGGAAAGTGTCTTCTGATCAAATTCAAAATGGTGTCGCTCTACGGTGGTACGGATACGCTCTGCAATTTCACAAGAACGTTGAAGGGGACTACCAAAAAGAACAATGACAAATTCTTCCCCGCCGTACCTACCAAAACTATCACCCGACCTGATCAATTGGTTTTTCACCACGCTGGAGAGTTCTCTTAAAACGTAATCTCCCGCCTGATGACCATAACTATCATTAACTTTTTTGAAAAAATCTAAGTCAAACACTATGACAGACAAATTGGTTTCAGTAAGTTTAGCTTTCTTAAAAGCGTCATCCAATTGGCCCATCACCGCTTGTTTATTCAGAATTTGAGTAAGGCCGTCAAGAGTACTTTTGTCATAGAGACTTGCAGCAGTTAAAGATTCAATGTTTCCTTGACTGAGAAATTTGAAAATGACATTGCCTAATTTAACCCTATCGTTATTGTTTAATAATAATGGTGCATTAGGTTCAAGTCTCACACTAGAAACTTCAGTACCGTTTGTTGAACCTAAATCCGTAATTGTAACTAAACTATCTGTGCTGACTGACAGCATGGCATGTTTTTTACTCAGTCCCTTTTCTTCCATTTGAATATCGCAGGTGAGATCACGTCCAATAGTCATTTGATCTTTTTCTAATGACCAACTCTTTCCCATGATTCCGGAAGGGCCGCTTAAAAGTACAATGGCTGGTGGAGCTTTTTTAGCTTCATCTAAGCGAATCTTTAAAGTGTCACTTTCAATGACGTTGGTCTTATCTAATTTCTCATTGGACATGTGAAATATTATAAATTTTTAAATCACCGACTTCAAGACTTGGTAAGGCTGGTTAGCACGATTTTTTTCACTTGCTCTACACCGGGCTGATCATAGGCATTGATATTTAGCCTCGCACCGATACTGGCAATCAAAAGTTCAAAGAAATAGATCAATGCACCAATACTTTGGGGACTATGGTCTAGTATAATCAATTCCTGGGTGGGATTACCGTTATGTTTCATGACCTGATTGGTCGCTTCAACCTGAACTTTTAGAAGCTCACCAACACTTTTTTTATAGAATAAACTTACTGATTCATCTGCTATGAAATTAATTTTTTTAGATTCTTCGCTTTCCATATTTCTTATAAATAAAAAACTTTTGTCTTGGGCGCCCTCATTAAATTGTTGAAGAAGGGAGTGCTGATCATTTGCACCAATGCAAACTAGTGGCGTGCTCACTCTGGGAGCTTGAGCTCCTGACAACGTCGTTTTTTTCGCTAAGCTCTCAGACCAGAGCTGCTCCACCCAATGTCGAAAAGTTTTTAAGCTTTCACAATAAAACCAAAAAACACTTATCCATTTTTCTTCTTTAAAAGTGTTTAAATAAAAATCTACAAGCATCCCCACTTCCGCTTTCATTTCTGATGCGTCTTGCGCGCCTTGGAGAAGTTTCTTTACGTTTACTCCAGCCCACATCAAAGGAGCAAGTCCCACGGTGGTGAGAACGGAAAACCGTCCACCCACACTCTTAGGCATTGGGATAAAATTCAGACCCCATTCATCTGAAATACTTTTTAGAGAGCTCACTTTATCTTCTGTAATAACACTGATGTGATCTCGGAATTTCATTTTTTTTGATTTGAGGACCTGCATAATATGGGAAAGTTGAATTAAAGTTTCAGAAGTGCCGCCACTCTTTGAGATGGCCAAAAAATGTGTTTGCTTTAGATTTAAAGTATTCAGCAGTTTTTCAAAAGCGTAGCCATCCACATTTGAGAAAAACACTATCTTCTTTTCCGGCTTTAAGAAATCATAAATTCCCTCAAGTCCAAGATGACTTCCGCCAATACCTAGAACAGCAAGGGTAGTTTGACTTTTTTTTATCTTCTTTAACCAAAGGCCTGAATCTTTAATCGCTTCATTTTCGAATGGAAGCTGAGCCCAACCTAAATCCTGATCAATAACCGATTCTACAGCTTTGAGACTAGCTGCCGTCGGATTTATATCTCCGTTTAATCTAAGCCATTCACCACTCATAATGTTGATCGTATTCTTTAAGAACGTCCCGGGCGATCAGAAGTCTCATTATTTCACTGGTGCCCGCCCCTATTTCCATAAGTTTAGCGTCCCTCATGTATCTTTCTACGGGATATTCTTTTGTGTAGCCGTAACCCCCTAAAATTTGAATGGCATTCATCCCGACGGTGGTGGCCATTTCCCCGGCAAATAATTTACAGGCTGCCGCTACTCTGCCGACCCGAGATTCTGATATTTTCTTTTCGTCTATCATCTTGGCGGCTTGAAAAGTCAGTGCCCGGCTGGCCATGTAATTTGCGTAATTATCAGAAATCATTTTTTGAATCATCTGAAATGCGCCAATAGGCTTATCATTTTGTTTCCTTTGAGTAGCATATCTTGCCGAATATTCATGGGCGGCCTTGGCGATGCCATTACTAATGCCAGCGATTGTCACTCTCTCAATATTCAAATTCTTAACCATGTGCTTGACGCTGTCATTTAATTTTCCCACAAGATTTTCCTCTGGAACTTCGCAATTATCAAAAATCAATTCACCAGTAGGACTGCCGCGCATTCCAAGCTTGCTTAATTTCTTACCCGCGCTAAAACCTTTGAAGGATTTTTCTATCAAGAAAGTGCTTAGGTCTTTTTTTCCAGAACCGGTTTTGGCGTAGCACAAGAAAAAATCCCCCTGTGGCCCATTTGTAATGTAAGTTTTTGTGCCATTGAGAATAAATTTAGATCCTTTTTTTTCTGCTTTGGTGGCCATCCCCAAAGCGTCTGATCCCGCCCCCGGTTCTGTCATGCCCATACCACCAACCCATTCTCCACTGCAGAGTTTGGGCAGATACCTTTTTTTCTGATCTTCATTCCCGTTTATATTCAAATTGTGAACTGCCAGCATGGTGTGAGCTAAATATGAAAGTGCTGTTGAAGCACATGCCGCCCCCAACTCCTCCATGACCACTGTTGCAGCCACAGCATCCATGTCCGCACCGCCAAATTCCGCCGGCACTGTGATACCCAAAATACCTAGGGCGCCCATTTTTTTAAATATTTCAGAATCCAGAGTTTCTTTTTCGTCTCTGAGGGCGGCACCCGGTGCTAATTCTTTTTCCGCGAAATTTCGCACAGTTTCACTGAGCATTTCATGCTCGGGAGTCAAAAACATAGATCAAATCCTCCAGTTGGAGTGATTGAATCAGATTGCTACGTCAAGTTCAACCCTGTAGTGGCCGCGCCACTCTTTAAGACGAGCGCGGGGACGGCCGCCCTCTTCAGGGTACTCGATGAGCACATAGGTAAGCTTTGTGATTTTGCCCAGGCTAGCGATGTCAAGACTGGTGAGTTCTGTCCAAGTCCCTGTATTCAGATATTCCTTATTGAATCCCCACTGCCGATAAATATAAACGTGGGTGTGTCCAAAAATGACGGTGTGCACCCGGTCATCGGCTAAAATTTTTCGCGCTGAGACCTCAAGATCAGGGAAAATCGCGCTTTCTTTCATAATCTGAAGGCTATTCTTAAGGGAGAATTGACGGCGCTTATCTCTATTGACACCCTTTAAAATGAAATACAGCGCAAACTCAATGCCAGCACGTAAAGTAAAAGCAAATTCATTCACAAATCCCCAACGGATAAATGCGTGAAAAGGTCTTACCTTATCTATGTAAGGCATGCGCTCTTTGATTTTTAAGACAAAGTTCACGAAGAAATAAGATGCCCAGGGCAGATTGAGGATTGGTTCTACCAGATCCTGCTTAATAAAAAACTTTTTGGGGTCAATTCGGTTTGCGGCCTCATGCTGGTGGCCATGCTCTATATGCACCCCATCAAAAAAATACACGATGTTTTTATAATTAATACGAGTTCCGCAGG
>JBBQPV010000067.1:0-7982 GCA_038216925.1 Bdellovibrionia bacterium | reverse complement strand
TACTGTCAAGTCTGTAAGTGGGGCAAGAAGTTACGTGGTCAATCTTAAAAATAGTTCTGGCAAAACCGACAGAACCGAAAAAGTAACTTCCACAAAAATTATCTTAAAAAATCTTTTGCCTGGATCTTATAAAGTCACTATGTCCACTGTTGATGAACATGGACGCACAGGGCCCATGGGAAAAGAAAAGACCTTAACCGTTCCTAATACAAGCGATTCCAAAGCACCGAGTTTTAAAAGGTTGAAGGTGAAATGAGGAAACTGCTCTTCTTCTTTATTCTGATGAACTTGTGCTTGGGGGTAAGTGTTCGTGCAGAGCAGATACGCCGATCTTTGGAACTTGAATTAGAAGAGGTTGCAGGGGTCAAGGGCTATGAAGTACAAGTTGTTCGAATATTGAAAGACAAGACAAGAAAATCCCCACTTCTGTTTAAATTAAAATCTAACAAATGGAATGCCAACTTGGTTCCGGGAAAATACGAATTAAGTGTGAGATCTATTGATGCTCGAGGTGTCCCCGGAGATTGGGGCGCTCCCCAAGAATTTGTTGTGAAAATTCCCTCACCCTATTTGCGGACCCCACTAGTGGGGGAGACTCTCAGTTCAAAAGAAGAAAAGTCCGAAGACATCAAATTTAAATGGGAACCGGTGCCCGGCGCAGAGTTCTATAAAATCAAGGTCACCGATGCCGCAGACAAAGTTGTGGACGAGAGAAGGACTAAGGACACCGACATCAAAATTCCTCTAGCCGTTGCAAAGGTTTATCATTGGCAAGTCACGCCCATGTTTGAAGAGACTTTGGAAGGGGACGCTAGTCTCAATCAGAGCTTTGATCTTTTTGCGGCAAAGCTCGAAAAACCGGGGAAAAAAGCTATCGATGATTTCAATACAGCGGTCATCTCTTGGAAACCTTCAGGATTTGCAGAAAAATATAATTATGTTCTGGAAAAAAAGGATCAAAATGGAAATTGGGCTCCTTACGATGAAAAATCTATTCCTAAATCTAGTCGAAAGTATCAGGCGCCTTTAGAAACCGGAGAATACAGAGTGAAAATCAAAGCCCTTGCGGAACACCGGCAAGATTCTGAGCCTTTGATTCAAGAATTTAAGACTCAAAAGTATGATCGCTCTCCTGCGGCAATAGAACAAATCAGATCAGAGAGCGCTTATGAAACCAAGAGCCTTTGGTTTGCGGTGGCCAGCTACTACGTCTCTGTCATCAACTATTCTGGTGTTGGCGCAGACTCCGGCAAGAATGCCACTTACTCTGCTATTGGTGGTACTGGACGTTTGGGTGCGGGCTACTGGTTTGGAGAAAACAGTCCTTGGGGGGTACAGGCTGTAGTGGATATTTCAGGTTTTACCATCGGAACTAAAAACTACACCTATTTAGCTAGCACGCTCAATGGGGTGTACAGATATAGATTAGGATCTTTAGGTCAACTGCGCGCAACACTGGGATTAAATTACAAAGATATCCCTGTAACGCTGGCCGATCCCAACGACCTTACTAACACAAGTTTCACTCAATCTAAAATGACAACGGTGGGGCCTATCATAGGCGTCACATTAGCGCACGGTTTTACAAGAAAAATAGGTTTTCAAATTAATACCTCGCTATCGCCTTCAATAGCCGCACTGTCCACGCCAAATGGAATGGGCAACGTCTCACAGATGAGTTATTCCGCAGGGCTATTGGGTTCTTTAAAACTCTCTGACGGCTTGGTCGGATTTCTTGGTTACGCCTATCGATTAGATGCGGGCGCATACAAATCAAGCGCTACGGCGTTTTCCCCTGGTCAAAATACGGTTCAGATTTCCGGGCATTATTTAAACTTAATGTTGGAATATGGATTTTAATGGGCCTCGCCTGTATTAATCTTGTCTACTTTTTCTGCCTGGTAAGATGAATAAGCTGTTTCTACTCTGACCTCATTACCACTTTCATCAAAGTAGCCTGTCACTTTAAAGAGTTTTAATGGCTCTGCTTTTCCTTTTACCTCCGCACTGCCGACCACTTCACAACAAAAAGATTCTTTAACTCTCTCATAGGTTGCTTCTGAAATAAGTAAATCTGTTCCATATGCCTTGGTGGCTGCCTCAATACGTGAGGCCATATTGACAGTATCTCCAATGACCGTGTATTCCATACGGTCGTCGCTTCCAATAGTTCCGGCAATCAAAACTCCCGAGTGAAGGCCCATTCCTATTCTTATTTCAGAGACTCCGGTCCCAAGGCGGGCTTCATTTATTTTTTCAAGGGCAAGTCTCATCTCTATAGCAGCTTTGATGGCATTGACTGCATCATTACCGTGGGATTCTGGCGCTCCCCACACGGCCATGATGGCATCCCCAATAAACTTATCCACAACCCCATGATTTTTATTAATGATACCAACCATCACCTTGAAATAATCATTGAGCATGTTCACAACCTCTTGTGCGGAAACTTTTTCGCTGAAAGATGTGAAACCGCGGATGTCGCTAAAAAATACTGTGGCGTCCCTTTGTTCTCCACCTAGCTTCATTTCTCCTTCTAGAAGTTTATTCGCAATTCCTGTGCCGTGAAATTTTCCAAATAGGCTCTTAACTTTGTCACGCTCTTTAAGACCGTCGATCATATTATCAAATGAGGCGGCCAGTTCACCCACCTCATCTTTTGTATGAACCTGCACTCTAGTGTTAAAGTCTCCTTTGGCGATTTTTTTAGTGGCTTCAACTAATATTTCCAGTGGCCTTGTCAAGGTAGCAGCAAAAAGGATGATGAAAAACAATGCGCCGGAAAGAACTGCGCCGGTAATAAAAAGGGCCTCTCGTCTGACATTTCGAGATGGCTCAAGAATAACAGATTCGGAAACTTGAGAAATAACTGTAACTCCAAAAGGAGTTTTTGCAAATGCCCCTGCGTAAGCTTCTCCGCTGGTGGGATCATCGAATTTCATTTGTCCTTGATTTACCTCCGTACTCGCACCGTTGCCTAAGGCTTTTGCTACGATTGGTACACTGATTAAGCTTTTGGATGAAAGGACAAACTCTTCTTGGGGATGGGCCAAAACTTTACCATCCCTATCAACTAAATAAATTATTCGCTCGTCTCTAGATGAAAAAAGTTTTTGAATTCTATCTAGCCGAACATCAGCTAAGGCTATCTCTGTGATTTTTCCATTATCGTCTTTAACAAGAGGGATTCCTACGGTGAGAAGTGGAGCTCCTCCTTGAATTGTGGAATTTTTTATTTCTACATCACCGGCAAAGGCCACGTTTACTGGAAAGGGCCTAGTCACTCTTAGCGTAGGAATAAAATCAGTTTTCAATTCATATTGTTTCAGATAATTTTCATTGGTGACTCTTCTTAGGAGAACCGGAACAGATCCATCCTTCATAGACATCACTTCAACCGAAATGAGATCATGATCCGATCTGAATGCTAAATCTAAAGCCATCTCTCTTTGAGACTCAGAGGGGAAGTTGCGATAAAGTATGTCTCCCACTATTCTCACTTTATCGAAGATATCTTGAAAATCGCTCTGGACCTGTTGAGCTATGACCTTAGCCTGGTTTCCATTTACATCGTCTTCGCGGGAGCTTGAAACTTTTTCGAATAAATGACTGGACCTTAACGTGATCGGCACAGTAGCAGCCAACATCAGGACAACCGTTATAAAAATAAGTTTAACGGCAATGGGAATTTTAACTTTAGACGTATGTTCCATGGATGATTCTCCCTCTATATTTTGCACTAAAACTGTTTTGTTACAAAGGATAAAAATGTTTAAATAGAGTTGGACATCATAGTCACCTTAGCGAGGAGCGCGCCAATGTTTGATTTGTTTAGTGGCACAATTATGTGTGCATTAGTTCTGGGGTCTTTTAGTGTGAGTTTTGCAGAAACTCCAAAACCAAAACTCGGTGATAGTTGTTTTTCAGTTTTTCCTCAGAGCGATATTGATGACGGAAATTGCAAACCTGTTAAGGCTGATATTAAAATCATGGACTGCAAGACGGGAAGTGTTATCGATGAAATACCTAATGCAAACATGCGCTTTGAGTGCAAATCAAAAAATAAAAAATTAAAATACTGGTTTAGAGAAACTATGTATTTTGCAGAATTAGAAAAAGTGAATGGAAAGTATTCCATCTCAGAGACCCATAGTCTTGTCTACGGAAAGAAAGATGAATCAACGGCTGTTGTGTCCCCTATGGCGGCGGTAAAGTCGTCGAATGTTGTACCGCCAGTGGCCCATGTAAACGTAGCGCCGCCTCCACAAAACGCACCGGTGGCAGCACCGCCAGTGCAGGCACCGCCCACACCCGTGATCCCTGCTGCTGTTCCCGAATATAAATATTTGCCACCATTAAATGAAATCAAAATTGGTGGAGCAATGGATTTTTACTATTTATATAATTTTAATTTGCCACCTCCGCCAACTTCTGGGACGCTTTCTGGCGGAGTAGTTCCTCCTGAAACTGTGACATTCCTCCCCAAAAAATATCATGATCAATTTACTTTGAATCTTGCGTTATTGTCGGTGAAAAAAGAAGCTAAGCCCGTCGGATTCAAATTTGAACTGGCGTATGGACCAGAGGCCGCGATTTTTTCCAATGACGGCAAGAATTCTGATCTTGCTACTACGGCTGTTTCACAAGCAGTGGTGATGTATAAGACGCCGTTTGATTTAATTATTGAAGCCGGAAAATTTCATGCGCCCGTGGGTTTTGAAAGTCATTACGCCTTTGAGAATATAAATTACACCGATAGCTATGGTCATCTCTGGGCGACCCCCATTTGGCTCACTGGTGTGGATTTTAAAATGCCTCTTGGAGACAGACTGACTCTGAGTTTGTATGTAGCCAACGGTTGGAACACTCAATATGAAAATAATGCGTCTAAGACGTTTGGGGGACAGCTTAAATTTATTCCTGTTGATGAAGTTGAAATAAATCTGAACGCTATTGGCGGCAATGAAACGCCAGTTGGGGGTGCCGACGTCCGCTCTACCATTGAAGCTAACGCCTCGGCTAGAATTACAAGAGAACTTAAGTTTGCCGTAGATTTTATTATGTCCCAAGAGAGCATCAGTGGCGGAGATCCAAGAAGGGCAAGTTCCCTTACTGGGTATGGTCAATACTGGATTATTCCTAATTTGGCGTTAGCTTTAAGATATGAAGTTTACAATGACGATTCTTTATTCAACGGTGGATTAAAGAATTCCACTCGTCCACCGGCAGCTTCCCTCACGTTAAATTCCATTACTGGAACCATTGACTATAAATTGACTGAAGAGTTTCACGTTAAAGGGGAGTATCGGACGGACAATTCTAATGCAAATCCAGGATCATTTGTGGACAACGCTGGGAATCCAACGGCAACTCAGAGTATAGCACTGATTTCAGGAGTACTTGGTTTGTAAAAATAAGGCGGATCAGGTTTGACCCGCCCCTTACGTAAATTAAAAGTTGGCTGCCCATTTCCACAGATAAGTGGATGTGGTTGTCAGTAAACCGCTGTTGGAAGTCGCAGTTGCTGAGTTAATTGTATTTTGAGATGGTCCTTTTACCTCATAAATCAAACCGGTCATGATTTTACCCTTAGAGAAAGTCCAAGTTGGACCTGCATCTAAAATATAAGAGAATCCTAATTTATTATTTTGAAACTGAGTTGTTCCGGTATTGTATTTTGCGTAGAGACCAAATTTTTCTTCCATGAGTTTAATATTTCCAATTACACCCCAACCAGATGAAGCGTCTGCAGAAACTGAGGGGACCACTCCTTGATTTGAACTGATGTTGGGAATGAAGGATTCGGTCTGTGTAGCAAACTCGAAAGCACCATCAAAATATTTGGATTGATAATGAAGTGCCGCTTCAATGAGGCTTGCACCTTCTGTGACGTTGGCTACGTTGGTAGGTGTAGCACTTGCGCTTGCCTGAATTCTTGCAGGAGCTAAGTAATCATATGAGAGCACAAGTCCCAATTTAGTTAGATCGGAGTCCCCATTGGCAAAAGGCATAATGTCCACGGTGGCCATATAGGAAAGACCCGAGTCCCTGTTTCCAGCAAGATTCACCGATTCCACACCATTATGAACCGCCACTGCATATTTTAGAATTTTTCCCAATGACTCTTTGTACAACTCAACTCCGCCAACATGAGCGGGAGTGAGGCCAACAGTGGTGACACCGGTGGCCCCGGCGCCAGCAATAGTGAAACCACCGGCAGCGGTATCATTTAAGTCTGTTGCCAACCAACGGGTACCCATCATGCTATCTAAAACTTCTGAGTAAAGAATATGGAAATAGCCAAAGCGCATTCTAATGTCTGCGCCTAACACATCATTATTCTGAATGAACATGTCTTTAATAAAGATAATTTGGTTTGCGGTGGTTGCGGAAGCTGCTGTGCGAGACGCATCAGTGAGCAAATACGCAGACCAAAGATCATCGAATTTATAGTTAGCAATAAAGTATGCTCGGTAGATGTCAAAACCCATTTTGTTCACGGATGTATTAGGGGGAGTTTTTCCGGAATCGCCGTACGTGGTAGCATCATAACTGAGTTGAGACCATAACCTACCGTTAATTTTTAATTTACTTTCTTCTTCCGCTGCCCGTGCAGTTGACGTAATCACTGCTGCACTTAATGCGACAAGAGTATAAAGACATAACAAATATTTTTTCATGGAGCTCCCCTTCGAGTTTAGACATTTATTCCTATAATGAATTTAATGTCGGCTTCCTGAGGTTTGGCAAGAAATTATTATCGGATAATGTGATATTTATCGCCGTTTTCCACAATGAATCTTAACAATTTCTGAACATTTTCTGAAGGAATTCCCTTAGTGAAAAAAGTAATGGGCCTTTTGATGTCAGGTTGTTCTGGTTTATTAACCTTTGGGTTTTCAAACCCTGCGGGACCAATAACTATGGCACCAGGTGTGGCCATTAGCCATTCTTGTAACTTACTGCCGTCATCAAGAGTTTTAACATCTTTTGTAAATTCTTTTCCCTGCAGGGCACTAATTCTAAAAAACCTTTCAGTTCCCACCAATTTATCTGTTCGTCCGATTTTTATGGGCAGATCATTCCCGCCTACATCTTTCCAACTTTTAGCCGTCCCCGTGAATACATCCACCAATTGATTTGCACTGAGGCTTTTTACTTTAACAGATTTGTTTAAAACAACGATAACCCTGTCCCCACCAATAACTTTTGTTTTATAAATAGTGGGATCTGCTACTGGATAGTGTTTTTCTTTCATCAACCCCATGAGCACATCAAAGGATCCTCCTACTGCTCCGCCGTCCACCTGGCTCTTATCTACTTTTTCAAATACCTCGTTGGCTCCCAGACCTTTGTGGTCATAGACAAGTTTTATCCCAGTTTCCTTTTCAAAGGGTTCCTCTATTTTACTGAAAATGTTTTCAACGCTAACTACCCCCACTGCAAGTTTGAGCTCGGCGCCAAAGACAGTGGAGGTGACAGAAAGGGTAAACAGAATCAGTACTGCAATAAGAAATTGTGTGATTTTCACTGGTGTCTCCATTACTCGTAAATTTTTAAAATGCTTTGAAGGACGTCGTCACTTGGGCGTAAGTCCTTTTCCTTCAAAAGACAGAGGGGCGTATCAGACATATGTAATGTTTCAGAAAGATTGCGAGATTGGGGATTTACATAAAATAATCCCGTCAATAACTGGCCCAACTGCTTTGTTTCTTCAAGCATTGTGGTTGCGGCAACTTTACTGGTTGGATCATAATCTCGCTTAAGTTTTTTAAGAGTAATGATGCTGCCGTCCGGGAAGATGACTTCTTTGGTTGTCCCTTCGGGGTAATCCACTTTGATTTCCGGCGCTCCATGAACAAAACCGATTTCATGAAGGGCCTCATCTTTTTCTTTCACGGCTAAATAACTTCTAGATGATCCTTCATGATTATTAAACGTAACACAGGGGCTGATGCAATCAATCACCGCCGTTCCGTTAT
>JBBQPV010000066.1:0-8017 GCA_038216925.1 Bdellovibrionia bacterium | reverse complement strand
CCTAAGGTCCATGTTTCCGGTCAAAAAAGGAATTCCCCTATTTGATCAATATGCCTATTTAGCATTCGGTATTGTTGCTCTTTGGTACGTGATCTTTTATTTTACCGGCGTGTATAAATCTCGTCGGACGCAAAGTATCTGGCCTGAAATTTTAACTATTGCTAGAGCGCATACATTTGCGTTTATCACATTAGCCGCCGGAACGTTTCTATTTACTGGCGATCTTTTTTCTCGGGGAGTTTTTCTAGTTTTCTATTGCACCGCTCTTTTGATGCTGGTTATAGAGCGGATCGTTTTTAGATTTGCACTTAAGGGACTTAGACGGCGGGGATTTAATCAAAGAAATACTCTCATTGTGGGAGACACAGAAATAGCCGCCGCTTTTTTGGAGAGGCTCCGCTTTCATACTGAGCTGGGACTCAATGTAAAAGGCGTTGTGGATATCGGAATGAATTCGGAAAAGAAACATCGCACAGGGCTTCCAGTATTAGGTACGTCACCGGATTTAAACGATGTGATCAAAGCCCATGAAATTGACCAAGTAATTGTTGCTGTTAAGAATTCTGCCATGGATGATCTAGATGCCATCCTTGCAAGTCTTTCAGATTTGCATATAGACGTGAGAATCATTCCTGATATTTATCAATTTATTACTTTGGGTTGCGACGTTGAAGAGTTTGAAGGTTTACCACTCATATCACTTAATCAAAGTCCCATTGTGGGATGGAATATGGTGGCTAAAAGAGTCTCTGATATGATTTATGCGTCCGTTGCGCTGATTATATTTTCACCTCTCATGCTTTTAATTGGCATAGCTATTAAATTAGTAACCCCTGGCCCCATGATTTATAAACAACAACGCATGGGTTTAGATGGACATGTTTTTAATATGTTAAAATTTAGAACAATGAAGGTGGGCGCGGAAAATAGCACGGGTGCTGTTTGGGCCGTAAAAAATGATGACCGCACTACTTGGCTGGGACGAATTCTCAGGCGGCTTTCACTAGATGAGTTGCCCCAACTCATTAATGTTCTTAAGGGGGACATGAGCTGTGTTGGCCCCCGACCGGAGCGGCCCGCCCTGGTTGAAAAGTTCAAACACGATATTCCTCGGTACATGCTGAGGCATAAAGTTAAGGCTGGGATGACCGGCTGGGCACAGGTCAATGGACTCAGGGGAAATACTAGTTTAGAAAAACGAATAGAATATGATCTTTATTATATCGCCAACTGGTCTTTGTTTTTTGATTTTAAAATAATGGTGCTGACAGTTTTTAAAGGCTTTGTTTCTAAGAACGCATATTAGATTTAAAATATTCCAAAGTTTTTCCAAATCCTTCTTTAACACTCACGTGAGGATTCCATCCTAAAATTTTCTGAGCTTTGCTGATATCCGGTTTTCTCCGCTTGGGATCACTGATGGGGAGAGGCATGTGCTCCACCTTGAAATCGGCTCCGCAGACATCTGCCACCGCTTTCGCGATTTCTAAAACAGTCACCTCATTTGGATTACCGATATTAACTGGGAGAATTTCTGAGCTCTGCATGAGCTTGAAAATTCCGTCAACTAAATCAGACACGTAACATAAGCTCCGTGTTTGGAGACCGTCACCATAGATGGTAAGAGGTTTTTTATTTAACGCCTGAGTGAAAAAGTTTGGAATAACTCGGCCATCTTCCGGCCTCATCCGAGTTCCATAAGTGTTAAAAATTCTCACAATCCGCGTGTCCATTTTAAATTTTCTATTATAAGCCATGGTGAGAGCTTCACCCACCCTTTTTGCTTCATCATAACAGCCCCTAGGACCAACGGGGTCCACATTTCCCAAGTATGATTCGGTTTGTGGATGAACTTCAGGATCTCCATAAACCTCCGATGTGGAAGCAAAAAGAATTCTAGCTGAGTGGGCTTTAGCCCACTCTAATAAATTTAAATGTCCAATAAATGCTGTTTTTAAAATGTAGTCAGGTATTTTTTCAAAGTCGATGGGGCTAGCAGGACTGGCAAGATTATAAATCTCGTCACATTTTACATTCATGAAAAGTGGATTTATGATGTCGTGTTCAATCCAACTAAAATTTTTATTATCCAGAAGATGTTGAATATTTGCCCGGCGGCCAGTAACCAGACAATCAATGGCGTATACTCTGTAATTTTTTTCTAATAGATATTCACAAAGGTGGCTGCCAACAAATCCCGCGCCTCCGGCTACCAGTGCGGTTTTCACGTTCTCTCTCTTCCAATGCAGTAATATGTAAAACCGTGATCCCTAATCACTTTGGGGTCAAAGATGTTTCGACCGTCAAATATAACTGGTGTTTTCATGATGCTTTTTATTTTTTCAAAATCTGGACTTCGAAATTCATTCCATTCGGTAATGAGGATGAGACCATCGGCACCTTCCACCGCACCGTAATTGTTCTCACAATAGATGAGTTTTTCGCCAAATTTCTTTTTTGAGTTGGCCATGGCAGCGGGGTCGTAAACTTTCAGAATTGCACCTTCTTTAAGGAGGGCCTCAATAATTTCAAAAGCCGGAGCTTCCCGGACATCATCGGTCCGCGGTTTAAAGGCCAGTCCCCATAAACCCAAAGTTAATCCTTTTAGATTGCCGTAGTGGGTTTTTATTTTGTTAACAATTACAGATTTCTGCCGGTCATTGGCTCTGTCTGTGGCCTTTACAACTTCCATGGTTAAGTCGTTTTCTTGTCCAATTTGAATGAGAGCCTTTACATCCTTAGGAAAACAACTCCCACCGTAGCCAACTCCCGGATAAAAAAACGCAGGATTAATTCTTGAATCTGTGGTGAAACCCTTTTTAACTTCTTCAATATCGGCCCCAACTGCATCTGCCAGAAGTGCAAGTTCATTGATAAAACTAATCTTTGTGGCAAGAAAGGCATTAGCCGCATATTTACAAAGTTCGGCAGCTTTATTTTTCATGAATAAAATGGGTTTGCCGTTTTTAACAAATGGGGAATACAGACCTTGCATGACATCTTTTCCGTGAGCGGTTGAATGCCCAATAACCACTCTGTCAGGTTTCAGAAAATCTTGAACCGAAGCCCCTTCTTTCAAAAATTCTGGGTTACTGACAACGTCAAATGGAATTTTGGTTATGCTTTTTACTAGTTCTGTCACTTTTTCCGCGGTCCCCACGGGAACGGTGCTTTTCATGACAATGACTTTTCGTTCTTTCATATTTTCAGCAATATATTTTGCTACGTCTAAGACATGTCGAAGATCGGCGGATCCATCCTCATTTTCTGGGGTGCCCACGGCTATAAATATGACTGAGGATTCAGCGACGGCTTTTTTTTTGTCAGTAGTGAAGCTAATGCGGTTACCATGAAGGCTGTTTTTTAAAAGTTCATCAAGTCCGGGTTCATAAATAGGAACAATGCCGTCTTGGAGAGCGCGGATTTTCTTTTCGTCGATGTCCACGCAAATAACATGGTTTCCTGCGTCGGCAAAGCAGACGCCCGCCACCAGACCCACGTACCCTGTACCAAACACTGAAAGTTTCAATTGTAATTCTCCTAAAGATACCTAAACTACCAGATGAAATGCCAAAGTCAATATAAGGGACAGTTGTGACGGGTCACAGGTTAAAAAGACTGATTTTAAATCTCGCAAAACTTGGGTTTGCAGCCGCACTGATTTACTGGCTCATTCACTCAAAAAAAATCACATTGGAACCTTTCGTTCAGTTGGCAAATTCTTGGTGGCCCATCCCTCTGGCCCTAGGTTCAACGGCGCTCATGCTCTTCGTAAACAATTACCGCTGGCTGCTTCTTCTCCACGGGCAGGGAATTCCCATCAGCCAGTGGAAGACTTTAAGGCTAAGTTTCATTGGCTTATTTTTTAATTTGGCAATGCCTGGGAGTGTAGGGGGGGATGTTTTAAAAGCCTATTATATAACAAGAGAATATCCTCATGCTAAACTTAAGGTAGCCACCAGTGTTCTAGTGGATCGTCTCGTGGGTCTCTATTCCATCATTCTTTTAGCGTTCATTGCCATTGTATCAAATTTGCCCAAAGTGACTGGTGAACCAGCTCTCAGAAATTTGGGAATTTTTATTTTTCTTCTTTTTGGCGCATTTAATTTATTTTTTCTCATCGGTTTTTCAAGGCGGATCAGGGGACATGATTTTACAGAAAACGTGCTTAAAAAATTACCTGCAGGTGGAAAAGTGGCTAAAATTTACGATGGAGTTCATTCTTTTCGGGACGGCCAAAAGCAATTTCTCATTGGCATTGCGCTGAGCCTGTTTGCTCAGTCACAAATGATTACCTCGCTCTTTATTATTGGAAGGCACTTGGGTTTTGAAGTCAGTTTTGAGTCTTTCTTTTTTGTTTTCCCCGTAGGTTTTATGGCTATTGCCATTCCGATTAGTCCTGCCGGAATAGGCGTGGGTCAGGCGGTTTTTCTTAAACTTTTTCATTGGTACAACGGCGTAGAAACCGCCATGGGACCAACTCTCATTACAATTAATCAAGTGTGTTTAGCTATTTTAGGTCTCATGGGCGCTGGATTTTATTTTACACATAAAGCACGTCACCATGAATGAAATTAAATCAAAAGGATTTCTCCTTAAGACAATTCAAACCCAAGAGGCCGATGTTTTAGTAAAAATTTTATTACAATCTGGGGAAAAAATCACGGCATACGCAAGAGCGGCCTTGAAAAGTAAAAAACGATTTGAAGGGGGACTTCCTATTTTGTCCCAAATAGAGTTTCGAGCGGTAAAAAAACCTGGCCAAGATCTTTATGTGCTTGAAGATACAAAAATAAAATATGAATTTAAGAACCTTTCCTCTTCTATAGAATCCTTAACCATGGCTAGCTACTTTGCGGAAATCACAGAGTCCTGTGCCCATGAGGGGTTAGATAATCCAGATTTGTACAATCTTTTAGGAGCATCATTAAAGGCTTTAGATGAAGGGCAATCCCCTTGGCTGGTGAGTTCCCCATTTGAAGTGAAACTTCTTTCATTGATGGGCTGGCTTCCAGATTTTGCTCAACTGGACAATGAGTGTGAAGAAATTTTAAGAAATATTTTAAAAAAGAAAGTCAGTGAAAATGACTTAAAATTGGAGCAGGTGCATAAAGTAGATGGAATTTTAAAGAATCTGGTTAGAAATCACCTGGGTGACGGCAAAATAAAGTCACTGGATTTTTTTAGATCCCTGAGAAGATTTCAAGAACAAAATATGGTGACGAATCCACAAAACGACGGCGACGATAATTAAAACACCGATAAATAAATCTGCTTTATGAAAATATTCTTTAAGCATTGGCCAGTTTTTTCCCAGCTTCATCCCTAAGTAAGTCAGAGCAAAACAAAATGGCAGCGAACCCAGAAAACTATAAATGGAAAACTTCCAAAAATTCATTCGGGCCATGCCAGCGGGTAGGGCTATAAAAGTTCGCACCACGGGCAGAAGTCGACTCACAAAAGCAATAATCTCCCCATATTTTTTGAACATATTTTCAGCCATGTCCACATCATGAGGATTAAGTAAAATATATTTACCGTATCTGTCTACAAAGGGCCGCCCCCCATAATAGCCAGCAAAATAGGCCACTGATCCGCCTAGTAAGCATCCCAATGAACCGGCAAGAGTTGCACCCCATAAACTGAATGTTCCCTCTGATACTAAATATCCAGCAAAGGGCATAATGATTTCAGACGGTAGGGGAATGCAGGCGCTTTCAATGGCCATCAGTAAGACGACCCCAAAATATCCCATAGATCTCTGGAGATCGATCATCCATGTGCCTAAAATTTCCAAGATTTGATGAATCATCGATCACTCTCTAAAATAAATTTCACGGCGTCCAGCATATCCTTTGCTATTACCTTTGGTGGAGGAAAACTGCCGTCAATGGGAGGGGTGGTTTCATTTTGAAGTAAAATACTTCTACATCCGGCGCGGAGTCCTGCTTCCACATCAGTCATTCGATCTCCAATCATCCAGGATTTTTTTAGATCTATGCCATGTTTTTGTGACGCTTCTAAAAGCATTCCCGGATTAGGTTTCCTCAAATGAGACCCACTGTCCACTGCTTCCGCACAGTAGTAAACATCATGGATTTCTGCTCCATTTTTCTTAAAATCTTCCACTATGATTGAATTAATCTCTTTCAAAATCGACTCTTTCACTATACCCCGGGCTACTCCACTTTGATTGGTGACCACAATGATGGTGTAACCATTTCTATTGAGCTGCTCAATGGCCTCATAAGATTCCTTAAAAACGTGAATGTTACTGGGGTCATTGAGGTAGACCATGTCTTTGATAATCGTACCGTCACGATCAAGAAAAACTGCTTTTTTCATGTTGTCCCTTATGTTGTTATTGGAATATAACTTAGTCAAAACCAGCACCCGATGCAACTGAAAGACTAGGTGAATTTTGAAAAGTCTGAAGAGACTTGGTCCCTATTTAAAAACATACCGTGTCGTGATCATTGCCACTCTTATCTTGGGCAGCATTTTGGGGGTCATCCCTCTAGCGTCTGCCAAATTGCTAAAAATCATTATGGACGAGGGCTTTGGGAAAAAAGATGCACATGTACTTAATTACGCGCCGCTGGCCATTGTGGGAATATATGTGGTTGGTGGAATCTTGAGATTTATTCACATGTATCTTTCTAGATTTACCGGTGAAAAAATTGGGTTTGATATCAGGCAAGATCTTCAAGGTCATTATGCTCAGATGAATTTAGATTTTCACACCTCTAATTCCTCCAGTGGACTTCTCAGTAAAACTATAAATGACGTTATTTCCGTTCAGCAAGGTCTCCCCCTTCTTGCTGATCTTGTCAGAGAACCGGTTTCAGCCATCGCCATGCTTGGATATCTTTTTTATACCGATTGGCAACTCACTATTATTACGTTTATTGCCGCACCCATTCTCATAATAGCCTCAAGAAGTTTAGGAAGAAGTGTCAGGAAGTACAGTCACATTCAGCAAGAGATTTGGGAAAACCTGATTCTTGTTATCAAAGAAACTCTGGACGGAATTAGAGTTGTAAAAGCATTTGGACTTGAGTTTCATATGAGAGAAAAGTTTAAAAAAGTTATGGGAGAAATGCTTGAAATAAGAAAAAAAATATTAAAACGAGAAGAGCTTTCCGGCCCAGTGTTTGAACTTTTAGGTGCCACTACTCTAGCGGGCATTCTTTATTTTGTGGGGCATCAGGTCATAGCCGGAAAAAGCTCCGAGGGTTCTTTTTTCTCTTTTGTTTATGTTTTGATAGCCCTTCAAACTCCAATTAAGAAATTACAAGACGCCCATGTGCGGACTCAACACACTGTTGCATCCACTCAGAGAATATTCGAAATCTTAGATAAGCCCGTGACGGTGAAGGATCCAGAAGATTTGGGAAAAATCTCTAAGCCGTGGAAAGAAAATTGGCAGAGTATACAATTTAATAACGTTCATTTTCGCTACGGCCCTAAGGAAGTGTTAAAGGGAGTCACCGTTAAGATTAATCGTGGGGAAGTGGTGGCCCTTGTTGGCAGCAGTGGCGGCGGAAAAACCACAATGGTCAATCTTCTTCCTAGATTTTATGACGTGAGCGCCGGACAAATTCTAATAGATGGAAACGATATTCGAGATTTTAAAGTTGCGGATCTCAGATCCCACATTGCCCTGGTCACTCAAGACGTCTTTTTATTCAATGAATCCATTAGAGAAAATATTTTGGCCGGTCAGGGATTTACTAGTCAGGAAAAAATTCATGAGGCTCTCCTTATTTCCAATGCTACTTTTGTTGAAAATATGAAGCATAAAGATGAAGCCATGGTTGGAGATCGTGGAACTTTACTCTCCGGCGGAGAACGGCAAAGGATAAGTATTGCCAGGGCAGTTTATAAAAACACACCCATCCTCATTCTTGATGAGGCCACTAGTTCTCTGGATTCAGAGAGTGAGAAGCTGGTTCAAGAAGCATTAGAAAAATTGATGAACGGTAGGACTACTTTTGTTATAGCCCACAGACTCTCT
>JBBQPV010000065.1:0-8068 GCA_038216925.1 Bdellovibrionia bacterium | reverse complement strand
CTGAAAACCTTGTTCTTATATGTCAAAAAGGAAATCAGCGTACTTAAAATAATCAGCACCGCCGCAAGTATAAGTCCTCCAACTAAAGAGTTATCTCCGCCGTTCATGGCATTTTGAACCGCATTACTAATAAGGAGAATGGCCACAAATTCCGTAGCTCCCATTTGTCCCATTTGCCTCTTACCGGAAATTCTGAGCAAAATGAGCACACTCAAATAAACAATAATAGCTCGGATCACGAGATTAATAACGGGCACATCGAGATGGGTAAGGTTGGTCCACATAGCCAAAAGTATGGCCCATTTCCGTCAGAGTGTTAAGCGCATTTACGTATAATCCTGTAGGAAATACCCTTTAATCGATCTGAAAGAGGTTTTAAATGGCCTCGGCCTTGCTCATAGCTTTGTTGGATCGTTTTTAAGAAGGAGAGAAATCATGTCTTATAAATTTCTTGTTACCGGCCTATGGGTCATCGTTGTAGCTTCTGTATTGGGAGGCTGTGCCCCAGGAAAGCGCGCGGCGGCAGAACATTCGTCTGCTGATAAAACTGCGCCAGCGGCGGCTCCTGTAGCTCCAAAGGCGACGGATAGTTCAGGACGTCCTATTGTTCAAGAAAGTATCCCTGCCGGATCAAAGACCCAAGCAGTCATTAGTGGTGTGGGTTCTATTATCAATGTTCATTCAAAATCTTGGAAGAACAACGGTTTGATGCTCGTTATTGAAGACTCAAATAAAAAACATATGAATGTTACCATTGAAAATTCTGCCGTTGATGCCGGGACAACAGACAAAGCTGCCACAGGTAAAGAAGTTAAGAACATTGTTACTAACGCTGAAAGCGCAAGCTATGAATGCCAAGTTCAAGGCCAATCAGTTAAAGAATGTGAATCTATGATTATCAAAGTCACTACAAAAACTGGAGCCGATCTGACTATCAACCGGATTCTCACAAAGAATCGCTTGGTGTTACGACAATTCCAAGGTCAAGTGACTCCCTTTGGATCTGCGGTCCTTGAAACCAATGATGTTGTTCTTAATGAGAACATTGCAACCGATGCAACAAAGAATGGTCAAACCAAATCATTTAGTTCTGTTTTTATTATAGGTGACCCCAAAAATACTGAAGGTTTGGATATTAAGAAGTCATCACAAGGTCCAACACTCTTAGTTAATTCTAGAATCAACAATTTAGAAGCAGTCACCGAAGCTAATGTGGCCATTAAGTATGAAGAAAAAGACGCACCGGTGTTTGAGCAGGCAAACAAAGCGCTAGTGATAACTCTGGTTGCTACAGCAGGAGCAGACAAACAAGATATGATGTTTATTGTTGAACTCACCAAAGAAGCTCAAGCAAAGGCTGCTATCGCCGCGCCACCCGCACAAAACGGTGATGGAAATGCAGCTGTTGTAGAACCGGTAGTGGTGGAGCCCGCTAAATCTGCAATCACTCCTCCTGCCGCGCCAGCATCTGCGCCCGCAACCGCAGCTCCCGCTGCCGTTGAAGTACCTGCATCCGGTGCGGCTGTAACAGTTCCAACTGTTTCAGCAGTCGGCACTCAAGGGAAAACTTATTTTGACGACAAAACTGTAGAAGCCATCATGAAAGACAGTCAACATTCCTCACTTTTTGGTGGGCAACTTTTTGGTACTCCCCCAAAAGATGAAATGGGATTCAAAATTCCCAATAAAAAACCCTTTTAATCGAATTTAAAGTTTCACCAAGGATGGTGATTGTTCATCCTCTCTCTTTCACTGGGCCCGCAACTGCGGGCCTTTTTTTTGCCGTCACTGTCAAAGAAGTTTCACTTCTACTCCCGGTTTATCACTCACAGGCTCGCATGGAATTTGTAATAGGTAATAGGAGGGCTGGGATCTTTTTTTTCAAGTTCACTCTTGTGGTACGTGAATTTATTTTGAGTGGGACGTTTGAAGATAAAGGGACTTTGGAAAAAGAGATTTTGGCTTATTTTATGAAATTTTACGGGACTGCCCGCAGATTGTGCGTACTGATAGGGGTGCAGTCTCACAACTGATAGACGCGTGGGTTCTTCTGATAATCATTTCTTGAATTTCTTCTCTGATATCATCTTCAAAATATTTTTTGACTGTTTGAGGAATGTTAACCCCTTGAGTGTGGAGTAGTCGCATGTAATCGCTGAGGATGGCCTCAACCACGGCCCGTGAGCTCTCGCCTTCCGTACTTGCCTTAAACAAGTGACGTTCTAAAATTTGATTAAGTGGATCCTGCATCTTGTTCCCCATACAAGCTAAAATTCGGTATAAATACCACTAGCTTGAGAAGTTTGTTTTGTGAATAATGCTTAAGATATGAACAAGCCCTTAAGCTATGCGGATCTTTATTCAATATGTGAGGAAGTTTCTCAACTCCAAGGTTGCCCCCTTCAAAGCATCATTTGTGAGAGTGTGGAGCGCTATTATTTAATGTTTTATTTTAAGGGTGAGATAAGGCAAGTGATCATTGATTTGACACCAGCCCGGCCCTTTATCTTGTCAACTAATTCGGCAATTCCTAAAAAACAAAAACGTCCAACCCCGACCTTAAATTTCTTAAAAGCTCATCTCAAAGGCCTATTGTTAGCAGAAATTTTAATGGCTGAAAAACCAAACCGCACCCTGATTTTGACCTTTCATGGAGAAAGACAGGCAAGAATAGAATTTGAATGCTTTCCTCATGGTCAGTGTTTGAAACTTTTCAGTGGCGGAAAATCCGTCACGTTTCCCAAGCCCAAACCTAAAAATTCAGCAGATACCGTAAGTTTTGTCCCAGTTGAATCATCTCTCGGGTGGAATATAAATGAAAAGTTTGCGGAGCACCTGGGCCTTCTTGATGTAAAAATTCCCACTGGGGTAAAACAGTCATTTATTTCCGGGCAAATTCTAAAGACCCAAAAGGCTTTGGGTAAAATGGATGAAAATCGTGAAAGCTTCGTGAAATCCACGGAAGAAAAAATTGCAGCTTTGGAATTAAAGGCAAACAGCATGGAGGATCGGTCAAAGATTGACTCCGTTTACAGTGACATCAAAAAATTGAGAAGAAGAATATTGGAATACGGTGAAAGGAAGAATGTTTTAGCGTCTCGGATAAAAGACTTCCAGAGCTTCCCGCACCAGGAGGAAGCGCCAGAATTGCAGAAAAATGTAAAATTCAGTGGGACAAGAGTGTTTATTGATAACACCTGGGAATTGTGGGTGGGTAGAAATGCGGCTCAGAATGACGAGCTCATTCGCCTCGCCAGCCCCCATGAGCTTTGGATCCATATGAGGGATTATGCCAGTGCCCATGGTCTCCTTCGGGGGCCAAAAAATTCTGTTCCTCCTGAAAAGGAAATAAATTTTTCTTGCCAAGTTGTGGCGCAGCTTAGTAAATCCAAAAAAAAGTCTTTTCAAGAGGGAGAGGTTTTTGATTTTATTGTGACTCCAAGAAAATACGTTAAAAAGAAAAAAGGAATGGCCGCAGGTGCGGTCATAGTGGAAAGGGAAACGGTAAGACGCATTGCGTTTAGGGAAGTTCCATTTACGGTGCGAGGGAAGACTTGACTGAAACATGGGACCGTCTACAATTTGGCATCGAGGTGAAAAATGATTGAAATTTCAAAACTGACGAAGAAATACGGCGCTATCACCGCCGTAAACAACATCCATTTTTCTGTTAAAAAAGGTGAGATTGTGGGATTTCTCGGCCCAAACGGTGCGGGGAAAACCACCACCATGAAAATCATCACGGGTTTTATGGCACCAACATCGGGTTCGGTGACCGTTGCTGGATTTGATGTATTCGAAAATCCTTTGGAAGTAAAAAGGCGCATTGGTTATTTGCCTGAAACTCCCCCTGTCTACGTGGATATGTTGGTGAAGGATTACCTTGAATATGTGGCCCGGTTAAAAGGCCTCACAGGTCAACAAGTCACCCAAGGGGTCACAAGAGCCATTGAAAAAGCGAATTTAGGAAACGTGCAAAATCGACTCATTGGTAATTTATCAAAAGGTTTTAGACAAAGAGTGGGTATTGCTCAGGCTCTTGTCCATAATCCCGACGTTCTTATTTTAGATGAGCCAACGGTGGGTCTGGATCCAAAACAAGTTATCGAAATTAGGGGGCTGATAAAAGAATTAGCAGGAAACCATACTGTTATTTTATCCACTCATATTTTACCTGAGGTCACAGCCAGTTGTCAGAGAATTATTATTATCAATAGAGGAGAAATTGTTGCTGAAGATACCTATGAAGGTCTCAGTAAAAGAATGTCTGATGTCCGCAGATTTTTTGTGCGGGTGAGGCGTCCACAAAATTTTGAAAAGCAGCTAAGAACCATGGGCGGTGTCAAATCAGTGAGGACAAGCCAAGACGTTCAAACCTTTGAAGTGGAATTAGATAAAACCGAAGACTCAAATGAGATGCTCGCTGAAGCAGTTGTTAAAACTGGCGCGGGTTTATTGGAGTTTAGGTCCATGGATATCAGCTTAGAGGATATATTCCTAAAACTCACAACGACAGACCATGCTGAGGTGGCCATATGAACAGCGCCCTGATTATCGCAAAAAAAGAATACAAAAGTTATTTCAGTGGGGCTGTAGCCTACGTGGTGACATCCTTATTTGTGTTTTTAATGAGCTGGATGTTTTTTCAAATTTTGTCAGCTTTCGCAAGCCGGTCCCTCATGATGATGATGCAGGGTGGACGCAGCGGCATGAGTGTTAACGATTACGTTTTTGCCCCGCATTTTGGAAACGTCAATGTTGTGCTTCTGATCATGATTCCCGCACTCACCATGAGACTTTTTGCGGAGGAAAAAAAGAACCGCACCATGGATCTCCTCATGACTTCCCCCCTGACAGCCACAAGCATTGTTGCTGGAAAAATTTTGGCCGGGTGTCTTGTGGTTTGGACAATCCTTGCTTTTCTCGCGTTTTATCCTTTGTCCACTTCACTTTTTGCAAAGTTTGATAAGGGCCCGGTTCTGACAAGCTTTCTTGGACTAGGATTACTCAGCGCGGTCTATGTATCCATTGGGGTATTTGCATCTAGTTTAACTGAAAACGTGATTATTGCTTATTTTGTGGCCTTTGTGATTGAGCTTTTCTTTTGGGTGATTGGCTGGGCCTCTGCCAGTATGGATGGCCCTGTTGCACAAGGAATATTCAATTACCTTTCCATAGTCACTCACTTCAATGATTTTTCTAAAGGGATCATTGATACCAGTAGTGTGATCTATTATTTAAGCCTTATTTTATTTTTTGGATTTTTGACAGAGCGGGTGGTTGAAAGTGCAAGGTGGAGATAATCATGAGTAAACTTGGAAAAATATTATTATTTGTGGGTCTGGTTTTTTTAGTGATGTGGTTTGTTTCCATGAGAGCACTCTCCGGAAATCTACTCCCTTTTGTTTGGGTGTTGTTGGGTTTAGGTGTTCTGAGTATTATCGCAGCTTTTGTAAAAGATTTTCGATTTTTTGTAGAGCTTTCGGGGCAAAGAACTACAAAGCATGGACTCAATATGGGAGTCCTTGTGCTCATTGTCATGGCCATTCTCATTGGTGTTAACTTTATTGGGTACCGCCATGTTAAAAAAATTGACTACACAAAAGAAGGGTTACACTCTCTCTCGGATCAGACTAAAAATATTTTGAAGTCCCTCAGCGGTGAAATGTTGGTTCATGCTTTTTACACAGACAACAAAGACGGTGGGGCAAATCAGCAGAAGTTTAAGGATCTGGTTGAAATGTACTCAAGCTATTCCCCAAAAGTTAAATATGTTTTTGTAAATCCCATTAAAAAGCCAGAAGAAGCCAAGGCCTTTGACGTTAACGTGGACGGTGCCATCGTCATTGAATACAAAGGTAAAAAAAATAAATTTGATGAGCCCACCGAGCAAGCTTTTACTAATGCCATCATTCGAGTGACCAGGGAAAAAAATAAAGTAGTCTATTTTATGAATGGACACGGAGAAAGAGATTTAGAAAGTGCTGAAGTAGACGGGGCGCAGAACTTCAAAAAATATGTTTCAGACTCTGGCTACGACATTAAGCCTTTTAACTTTGTAGAGACCGCGGAAATTCCCGCCGATGCCGCAGTACTTATTATTGCCGGGCCAAAACAGCCTTTTCTAGATCCAGAAATAAGATCTCTTAAGGATTTCTTATATCGTGGGGGAAAATTATTTTTAGCTTTGGATCCGGGCACGAGAACAAACTTAGCGGGCCTGACTAAAACTATTGGAGTTGAATTTAAAAATAATTATATCTTAGACCAGTTGGGACAAATGGTAGGCGGAGGGGGCGCAACGGCCGTGGGCTATGTTTATTCCACTACAAATGAAGTCACCAAAGGATTTAAACAGGCGATGACTATATTTCACATTGCAAGTCAGCTGAAAGTCGCTCCTGGTAAGCCTGACGCCATACAGGTAGAGGAGATTGTTAAATCCTCACCAGCCAGTTTCACCAAAGGGGAGCTTAAGCAGGGAGAGGCAAAGTTTATTCAAGGTAAAGATGAAAAGGGTCCTCTGACAATAGTGGCGTCGGTGCAGGGTAAAATGAAAAAAGATGATCCTAAGCAGCCAGAGGCGGGAGAATTTTCTGCCATTATTTCTGGGGACAGTGATTTTATTTCTAATCAGCTCATTGACACCCAACTCAATCATGATTTGGCGGTGAATGCGGTGGCGTTTCTAGCTAAAGACAAAGAATTAGTGAGCATTAGACCTAAAACCTCTGAAGGAACCGCTCTTACTATCACCCAAACTCAATCCACGGTTTTATATTATGGATTGGTCTTTCTGTTACCACTGCTGATTTTCTTTTCTGGTAGTTTTGTATGGTTTAGGAGAAGAATGGCGTGAAGTTTAAAGGAACATTTATCCTCCTTCTGTTGACGTTGGCTCTTGGAGCCTACATCTATTTTGGAGAAATAAAAAAATCTGAAAAGGACCTAGAGTCAAAAGAAAAGGCTGAAAGAATCTTGGTTTTTGACACAGACAAAGTCAAAAAATTATTCTTCAAGAATACCTTTGGTGAATTTATTTTAGAAAAGGATCCCCAAAATATTTGGCGAATCACAAAGCCCATAGATGATTTGGCCGATGATGCCACCGTGACCAGTGTGCTTTCCTCACTGAGTATGGAAAAATATGATGAGATAGTGGCAGATGGAAATACCGACTTAAAACCTTACGGGTTAGACAATCCCAGATCAAGCTTGGGACTCACTTTTGGAAATGGTCAGAGTAAGACGATTCAAGTGGGATCAGACGCTGCTCTCTCCGGTAAAGTGTACGCAAAAGTTGCTGAGGATAAACGCATATTGTTTGCCAGTTTTTCTCTTAAGAGCCTCATAGACAAAGCCCAAAAGGATTTGAGAGACAAAAGAATTTACAAAAAAAGCAGAGACGACATCAAAGGCCTAACCTTAAAAATTAATTCTGGCCCTTCAAAATCTACCACCAGCTTAGTGTTTAAAGATGGGGGGTGGAATGTAGTGAAGCCGTATGCTGATAGGGCAGACTCGGAGACTGTCCAAGCGGTCATTAATGGCATAGACAGCCTGAGAGCCACCGATTTCCCATCAGAGAAATCAAACCTGCCAGAAGAATTAAAGAAGTTCGGCTTAGATAAACCAGATGTGGAAATCACGCTATCTGATAAAGATGGAAAGACTCTGGATGTCATCAGTATTAGTCCCAAAAAGCAAACCAGCTCCTTTGTTAAGGATCTCAATGGACACACGGTTTACCAGGTCTTTACAAATGCCGCTGAGCAGTTCCAAAAAAATCCGGAATTGTTTAAGGACAAGAAATCCGCTGTGGAGTTTAGGAAGGAATCGATTTCAAGTTTAAGTGTTAAAACGGATATGGTGAACTTCAATTTTGTTAAAAAAAATGAAACATGGGAATTAAATCCAAAGGAAAGTGGGAAGGAAGTTAATCAACTTCAGATGGCCTCTCTCATGGAAAAGCTTAGCGAATTGAAATTAACAGAATTTATTCCGGGTACATCTCTGGGAATGCCTAAACCTAAGGGAGAAATCATTCTCAAAACTCCCAAAAATGAAG
>JBBQPV010000064.1:0-8080 GCA_038216925.1 Bdellovibrionia bacterium | reverse complement strand
CCAGTTATTAATTTAAATATTGTCAGCAACAAATTTGTGTTTGAGCACTGGCAAAATATTTTAAAGCCGCTGAAAGAATTTGATATGAAGGGTGTGGCCACTCTCAATATCAAGGCTACTGGACCCACCGCTAAACTTAATATTAATGGTAAGGCCGCTCTTTCAGGCGCAAGTTTGCGTGCACCGGGGATTGTTCCTCGAGTTACGGATTTAAAAGCGGACCTCAGCTTTACCAATGATACAGCGGCACTTTCAGGCGGCGGCTTAAAGATGGGCGCAACCGATATGGAAATGAACGGAACTATTAGAAATTTTGCCAAACCACAAATAGTTCTAAATGTAAAAAGTCAGAACTTTGATTTAGACAGTCTCCTGCCTCAAAAAACTCCAGAGCAAATGAAGGCAGAACAAAAAGCCTCCGGCGGAAAGGCCGAACAAATGACAGACGCTCAAATGCAAGCGGCGGCGGAAGGCCCCATCAACGCTATGAAGAAAAATCCTATGATGAGAGGAATGGATTTTACTGCTCATGCAGACATGAAAAAGATTACGGTTCATAAGGCGCAGATTTCTAATCTTCTTGCAGAGATGACTTTTAAAGACCTTGTGATGTCTTTAAAGAAAACGTCAGCACAGGCCTTTGGTGGAAATATTAATATGGGATCCACCATTGATTTTAGAGGCACAGAGCCCTCCTATCAAGTTGTAGGAGATGTGAATGGTTTAGATATTAATGCCGCTGTAACAAATCAGATGCCTATGGCAAAAGATTCGATTTTTGGAAAGACTGTGGCAAAAATAAGTATAGCAGGATCGGGAGTAACCAAAGGCCGCGTTAAGCAAACTTTAACCGGTACTGGTCATGTTGAAATAAAGAATGGTTCATTATCTGCTTTGGCCGCGATGAAGGAAATTGGAAATAAAGTCAGCGGGCTTCCAATTCCCGGAATTAAAGATAAAGTCGGATCCATAAATGTGAGCGACAAGTTCAGACAATTAAAATCCGATCTAAAAATTGCTGGGGGAAAAATAAATATTGTTAATATGATTGCGGATATGGAAGGTGCAAATACCACTTTGTATGGCCAAGGCTGGGTTGACTTTGAAATGAATAACAGTATCTCTGGAAAAGTAGTTACCCCTGCCGGCGGAGATGTCCCTGCAGACATTCGCGCAGCAGACGGCCGAATGAGTATTCCTTACGAAATTGGATGTCTGGTTACAGCCCCTTGCTTCAAACCTGATCAAACTGTTCAAGCTTTAGGTAAGGCATACGCTAAATCTGAGGGGACTAAAGCACTTAAAAAAGCAGTAGAGGGAATAGATAATCAACAAGTGAAGGATCTGCTGAAGAAACTTCCGTTTTGAGGGGAATATTTGAAAATAGCAGCCATTGATATTGGCACAAATACTTTTCTCTGCCTTATCGCGGATACTTCATTAAAAGTTACTGAAGACCACGCAAAAGTTGTGCGTCTTGGCGAAGGGGTCAATCAAAATGGGTATTTTTTGCCCGAGGCGCTTAGCCGGGCAAAGGATTGCCTCACTGAGTTTAAATCCTACATTGACCGAAACAAAGTGGACAAAATAATTGCGACCGCCACCAGTGCGGCCAGAGACGCAAGTAATTCAAAAGACCTGATAAAAATTTGCGAAGATTTGAAAATCCCTCTCCACATTATTGATGGTCAAAGAGAGGCCGAGCTTAGCTATGCCGGTGCCCTCAGTGCCCTACCCGATTCTAAAAAAGGAAATATTCTTGTTGTAGATGTTGGTGGCGGGTCCACCGAGCTCATCACTAAAGTAAAAAATGAGAGTCTAAAAGCCATTAGCTACAATGTGGGCAGCGTCAGACTGACAGAAATGTTTTTAAAGTCTGACCCAATTGATGGGTCTGAGTTAGCAAAACTCGAAGCTTATGCATGGGATAAGATTAGCGGCTACGGACACGTGATGCCGGAATTAATTATTGCAGTGGCAGGAACGCCAACAACCCTCGCGTGCATTGAACAGGAAACCGATTTTGATGAAGAAAAAGTAGAGGGGCACATTCTCACCATGGAAAGTATTGAGACAATGATAAAAAGACTTTCTTCCATGCCTCTGGAGAAAAGAAAGGCAGTGAAGGGCTTAGACCCATTGAGAGCTGATGTTATTGTGGCCGGATCAGTATTGTTAAAGCTTGCACTAAGGTTAGCACAGGCGACAGAAATGACAGTTTCCACTCGTGGTCTACGTTATGGAGTGATTCTCCATTATGGGGATTTCTCATGAGTTGGATTTCAGGATTATTATTTTTAGCCGGCATTGCCTTAGGCAAGGAAGTTTCCTTTGAACATAAAACATTAGTTATAGGTAAAAATAAATTAAATGTGGAGTTAGCGGAATCCCCTGACCAACAAGAGAAGGGCCTTATGTTCAGAAAAAAACTCTCCGATGACCAAGGTATGCTTTTTATTTTTACAGACGAGAAACTCACCAGTTTCTGGATGAAAAATACATTGGTGCCGCTGAGTATTGGATACTTTGATAAGGATAAAACTCTTTTAGAAATTTTAGATATGGAACCAGCCAGTCCCATAGACAATTCCCCTCCGCTTTACAGTAATAAAAAGCCCGCAAAATTTGCGTTGGAAGTTCCTAAAGGATGGTTTCAGCGTAAAAAAATAAAGGTGGGAGATAAGTTTAAATTTTAATGTGGTCGAGGATTTACGGCCAAAGGTCTGTTAATGCCCTAGATGTGCGGCTAGAGCGATGCACATGGCAGTAAAGAGTGTTAAAACCATTTCGATTGGGCTAAGCATGCAATTCTCCTCATAAAAAATATTTTCAGAACAGAGTTAACACGGGGCGCGATATAAAGCCAAATATTTTCTTATACGAATCATCAAAAGAATATGATTTAATAATTATAAGACTAGGAAAGGTCTGGAATTTTTATAACTACTCCAAAGGATTGGGACATGAAAAGAAAAACATCTTTATTGGGTCTATTGCTCGCTACAATAATCATTGCCACGATGTCTTGCAGTTCGGGAGACAAAAAAGATGGTGATCAAGCATCTTCAGATGTAGCAGAGGCAACCGCTGATGCCACTGACGGAGCCGCCGCCGCAACCGGTGACGCAGCAAACGCCTCAGACATGGCAGCAGCAGATCCCGCAGCATCCACTGACCCTGCAGCAAGCACAGAACAGATGCCTGCAGACGGAGCCGCCGCCGATGCCGCAAAAGATACGGCCGCTCTCACCGAAAATCCTGACGCAAATGCAGCACCTCCAGGGGATGCACCTCCCGCAGATCCAAATGCTGTGGCATCGGAAACGCCTCCCCCTCCAGCGGACGCACCTCCCGCGGATTCAACAACCACTGCTAGTAATGATCAGCAAAATGGGGATCTTTTCGGTGGAGCAGCGGCGACAACCGGCGGAGCAGATGCCGGAGCTGCAACAGATGAAAAGCCCAAAAAAGTTGGCCTGGCCCATATTAAAGACAAGCCTTTCAAAAAAGGTGGGCAGCTTTTAAATACAGTCTACATTGCAAGAGAAGGCGATACTGCAGACACGGTTAGTGAGAAAATTTTTGGTGAGAACAAAGCCAAGATGTTGAAAAAAGCAAATCCTAATATCAAGGCCGCAGTTAAGCCCGGTGACAAGATTTATTTCAATTCCCCTAATCGCCCAGAAGATAATGAAAAAATGATGACAGTGTATGAGGACCAAGGTTTACCACCGGCTTCTTATACAACTAAAGAGGGAGATACTCTTAAATCCTTAGCAATGGAATGGTATGGGTCAGAAGCATCTTATAAAGAAATTTATGCGATCAATAAAAACCTAAGCTCAACAAAAGAACTTCCCGCTGGAACTGAGCTTCAATACTGGCCTTCATCGGTAAGTATCATCGCGTACAGTGGCAAAAAACCTGAAGCGGTTGCGGAAAATAAACCGCCAGAGTCCCCAACACCCGCCGCCACAACACCGCCGCCTGCTATGAATAATCCTCCTCCTGCCATGGGCGGAGTGGCTGGAAATAATCCTCCACCACCACCTGCCGGGATGAATGCACTTCCACCACCACCACCGGATTTGAACACACCGCCACTTCCACCACCACCGTCTGCCGTTTCCAAAAAGAAATCGCAGCCCGTGAGCATGGATAATGACACCGTCATGTATGCGGTTGCGGCCGGAGTATTGTTAATTGGTGGCGGAGCAATCATGGCTATCAGAAGACGCAGCAATAAGCGTAACCAAGGGATGACACAAATTTAATTTGAGAATGTTTTAGGCGACTTTGCTTAAGATATTTTGGAGAAGGTTCTTCGTAGAAGAACTTTTTTCCGTTGCAAAGTAAATGAGGTCATCAACAATTTGTAAATCGCGGTTGTTGTAGTGGTTGAATTTCACTCCAGCGCCGCGTTCTCCTACCCAGATAACCTGGGCAGCAACTTTTCTCTCTCGACCGCTGACTTTGAAGAACACGTTAATTTTTTCGTCAGGCTTAAGAGGCGTGTCTGTGGTGATAAGCGCGCCGCTCACAGAAATATTTTTTATAGTGGCTTTATTGTAATCTCGGGCGTAGTTGCACTTAAAATCTAAGTCCAACTCAACACTAAATCTTTGCGCTTTATCAGATGCACTTTCCATAACGTCCCTCTCCTTACATATAATTTTCGGTAGGTAAGAAGATATACTTGATAGAAAACGTCAAAAAATTGACCTAGAAAAAGCTAGCAGATTCAATATGTTAACTGGTATTAGAAAATTCAGGACCTATATCTGGAGTTTTAAAACAAATATAGGGGCCCTAGGGGTTTATCGGAACAAAATTCTGTCGACGGCGCTGTCAAAAGTAATATCGCAGCCATCTCCAGTTGTATTGTCATTGGCTTGAGCAAGGACATGACTTCGAAAGTTATAAACTTTTAAGTTCACAATGTGTTGGGGGTTACTAGGGCTGGTTTCAATTGCGATTTCCATGGGTTCAAATCTCGCGGAGAGACCACCGTTGGAACCTTGTTGAAAACCCGCGTATCCAATTTGTGACGGAGCAACTAAAGGTTGGCCGGGAACATAGTCAGGATTAAATCCACCGGTTTGACTTAAATTTGGATTCATGACGTTTGCGAATTCGCGGCGTGTTTGCTGAAATCTTTTAGCATAAATTCCGTCACTATTTAGTACGGAGTTAGAAAACCGTGGGTCAATAGCTCCATCTGCGGAGAATCCGTCAATACTCAGTCCGGAGTTAGTTACTCTGTAACCCGCTCCAGGAGCCAAAAGTGGAGACTGGACGGTTCCAAGGTGGTTGGAAGACCGAACGGTGAGATTTCCACTTCCATCAAAAAGTAATTGTAGGTCGTTTGAAACCCGGTTAAATCGCAGGTGCTGTGATCTATTGTTATTTTGGGGGCGGCAAGAATCATTTCCAATGGAGAACTGACCCATAGAGCTGTCAGAGGCGTGAAAATCCCTACTTAGGACTCTTCTTTGTTGAATATCTATGCTGTTAAATCCATTAGCATTTTGCATGGCCAGTTGTTGTGCGGTGAGTGGGCTAATGGGAGCCGGCTGGCCACCGTTATCGCCACCCTTACTGCAGGCAGCAAGAACAACGAGTGATGATGCAAGGACAACATAGTTAAAAGCTCTCATACTTAATCCTCCAAAAAGGGTGTAACAGGGTAAGATATTTCAAGAACTACGCCGGGTCTGCCTGGGTTAATAGTCAATATAGCGGCTCCAGGCCACTGTACCCTCGTATTTCATGGACTGTTTTGGGCGCCCAAGGGCGTAGAATGTCATCACTTTTATGTTTGACTTTCTGCAAAATAAACGTAGATTAGGTTTTCGAACACGCAAAAAAACAACTCAAAAGAGAAATCCAAATATCTAATCCCACCCAATAAAGGTCCAAAAGGAGTCAAAACTTTCCATGAATTTAAAAGAGCTTAAAGATAAGAAGATCGGTGATCTCAACGAGCTGGCAAAAAAATTAGGCATTGAGAACGGTGCGGGATTAAGAAGACAAGACCTCATATTTGAAATTCTAAAAAAACAATCAGAAAAAGGTGAGATAGCCGGAGAAGGGGTCCTAGAGATACTTCCAGACGGTTTTGGATTTCTAAGAGCTCCTGATTATAACTACCTTCCAGGCCCCGATGACATCTATGTTTCACCATCTCAAATTCGAAGATTTAATTTAAGAACCGGAGACACAGTTTCTGGTGCCATCAGACCACCAAAAGAAGGGGAGAGATATTTCGCCCTTCTCAAAGTAGACATCCTCAATCATGAAGAACCGGAAAAAGCTCGAGACAAAATCCTATTCGACAACTTGACGCCCCTTTACCCAGAAGAAAAAATTTCTTTGGAATTTAAGCCAAATAACTTTTCAACCCGTATTATGGACATGTTTGTTCCCATGGGTTTAGGTCAAAGGGCTCTCATTGTTGCGCCTCCAAGAACCGGTAAGACAATGCTTCTCCAAGACATTGCTAATGCCATATCCACCAATCATCCTGATATTGTTTTGATCGTTTTATTGATCGACGAGCGTCCTGAGGAAGTTACGGATATGCAGCGTAACGTTAAGGGAGAGGTCATCAGTTCTACCTTTGATGAGCCTGCAACCCGCCACGTTCAAGTGGCGGAAATGGTTATTGAAAAAGCGAAGCGGCTTGTAGAACACAAAAAAGATGTGGTCATTTTATTAGACTCCATCACTCGTCTTGCCCGAGCCTACAACACGGTGGTCCCACCATCTGGAAAGATTCTCTCCGGGGGTGTGGATTCCAATGCTCTTCATAAACCAAAAAGATTCTTTGGCGCTGCAAGAAATATTGAAGAGGGCGGCAGTTTAACTATTATTGCCACAGCCTTAATAGACACGGGATCCAGGATGGACGAGGTTATCTTTGAGGAATTCAAAGGAACCGGTAATGCGGAAGTTCATTTGGACCGCAAGCTCATGGAAAAGCGAATTTTCCCCTGCATGGATATTAATAAATCCGGCACCAGGAAAGAGGACATGTTACTTGGTAAAGAACAAATCGGTAAAATCTGGATTTTACGCAAAGTACTTCAGCCCATGAACGTCGTGGACAGCATGGAATTTTTGATCGACAAGATCAACAAGGCCAAAACCAACGCCGAATTCATGTCTTCCATGAACAGCTAAGGTACGCCGTTCCCTTTTCAGTAAACAGAGCGTCAGCCGGTCTTAAATTTAAATAATCTTGCGTAATACGCGGGTTTGGAGCTATATATCTAGCTTCGTTTTCGGAGGTTTTTATGAGAGATGCAATACATCCAGAATATTTTAAGGCAAGCGTTGTGTGCGTTTGTGGCAACAAATTTGAGGTAGGGTCCACTAAGAAGGAGCTTGCTCTGGATATTTGCTCGGCCTGTCATCCTTTTTTCACAGGAAAGCACAAACTTCTAGATACAGAGGGTCGTATTGAGCGATTCCGAAAGAAATACGCCGCTAAGAAGTAGTGACGCAGAAATTTAAATATTTAACAAAAGCCTTTGCCTAGAATTTAGCAAAGGCTTTTTTTATATGTTTAAAAAACTAGATGACGTTGAAAATCGATTTACTGAACTGGGCAGGATGTTGACTGATGAAAAGACAGTCAACGATCCTAAAAAATACGCGCCCACAATGAAAGAGTATGCCTCACTGCAAGAATTAGTTGGGTGCTATCAGCTTTATAAAAAATTGAAAGCTGAATTTGATTCTACAAAACTCATGGTGGAGTCCGAAAAAGATCCAGATATGTTAGAAATGGCAAAGCAGGATCTACCCGCTCTCGAGAGGCGTCTGAAAGAAACGGAAGCGGCATTAAAGCTTCATCTCCTTCCCAAAGACCCCAATGATGACAAAAATATTTTCATAGAAATTCGTGGTGGCGCCGGCGGCGATGAGGCGGCTCTATTTGTAGAGCAGCTTTTTACTATGTACGCCAAATATGCGCAAAAAAATGGTTGGAAAGTGGAAATGATGTCCATGGTCCCCGGAAATATGGGGGGTTTTAGGGAAGTCATAGCAGGAATTCAGGGGCAGAAAGTTTTTAGTA
>JBBQPV010000063.1:0-8090 GCA_038216925.1 Bdellovibrionia bacterium | reverse complement strand
ATATTTTTCCTCACCAACAAGTCTCAGCATCAACCGCACAATCTGATTCTCTTCTGTTTTTTGTGGTGGTACATCAAATACAACTTTGTTACTACCATCTAAGTCCGCAAGGCTCGGGGTTACTGACTTTATTAGTTCGGGGAAGGGAAGATAAATTTCTTTTTCGCTTCTTAAAATCGCTTCATTTTGAATTTCTTCTATTGAAAATCTTTTGTAATCTTTGTCCGCGCTGTCCAATACGTTATAATCAGCCTCGGGTTTTTCTTCAGTGAGAAGGGGAGCTTGTTTTCCTATTTCCGGCTTATCTAAAGATGCTATTCCTCGTTTTGTGAATGACTTTAAAGCCGCCGTCATATTGGAAGTTTTTTTCCCGTTAGGCTTCTTACTCACGCTGGTAGTCACTGCTTTTTTAGGGGCATCTTTATAAACGTCAAATACTAGAACTGCTGGTCCATCTGTCTGATAGTCAAAAAAATTCATCTGATCTGCCATGTAAAATTCAACAATGGCATCTTTGTTCATTCCCTCTTTAACCACTACTTGCTGCACTCTTTTGTCTCGGAAGTTTTCAAAGCTTTGGATTTCCTCTGGTTTTACCCCGGAAAACTGCACACTGACGACAAGACCGCCATTCTTCCGATTTTTTGTAACGTCATAACGCCAGTCCTGAACGCCAGATAACTCAAAGTGAGTGGCTTCTTTTAATGATTTAGTTGCCAACTGGACCTTGGTCCCCCAAGCGCCTTCGGCTAAAACTAGTGAGAGTAGAGTGAGATAAAAATAATTCAGAACATCATCCGTTTCTTTTTTCTGAGCTTTTTAGACAAAAGACTAAGGACCAAAGTATCGTCAAGAGTTCCACACCCCACCTGAGATATCCAAATCGGTTTTTTTTGTTTAGATTCCACCAAACCTAAGAATTCAAAGCATTTACGAATCATTAGTCCTCCTTGACCAGTTTTACCTCTAAGTACCCATAGAGTTGATTCGCAAACCAAATGCCAACCCCTAGATCATTAAGATTAGTCATGACACTAGACTCGACCTCAAAAACTTGGCGCTGTGACAAAGCCCTGACACTGCAACAAACGCTGAGAATTATTAATAAAAACATCGTTCCTTCCGAAACATAAATGAGGAACAAAAATGTCTAAACATCTGAGAAGAATTTCAATCGTTGCCATTGTGGCTGTTTCAGTAGTCAGCTGCGCCCTATTACCTAACGGCGATGACGACGCTGGTTCTAAAAATTTTCAAATTAAGTACAACAATCCCCCTGAGCCCTTCGAAAAAACTCCAGTGAGTACGGCCGATGTAGTTTGGCAAAGTAAAAAAAGCGGAAGCACCATTGCTGTAAATTCACTGTGCAAAAAATATCAGGATATCTCACTGGACAATTTGAAGAAAAATATTCTCTCTGGCATTGACGAGCTGAATATTAAATCCACAGACAAACTGACCTTTGAAGGCCGAGACGCCGAGAAAGTTATTGCAGAAGGCTCCACTGACGGCATTCCCGTTTCTATGGAATTGGTGATTTTTAAGAAAAATAACTGCAACTATGATCTAGCACTGATTTCTAGAAAATCAAATTTCGACAATGAAAAACCCGTCTTTGACAAATTTTTAGAAGGGTTTCACGTCCCATGATAAATCAACTCAGTATAAATATTGGATCTGCGCTCACCCAGCTTGTTGAATTCATAGGCGGTCTTGGACTTTTATTGAAGCAAGCGTGGGAAAATATAAAATCTCGTCCCTTCTATTTTGGTCTACTCATAGAACAAATTTATCATATCGGAGTCAGGTCCTTTCCTTTGGTGTTTGCCACAGCGTTCAGCACAGGAATGGTCATGGCTTTGCAATTTGGTTTGGGACTGCAGCGATTTGGCGGAAAATATTACGTCCCTAAAATAGTTGCGCTCAGTTTACTCCGGGAATTGGGACCGGTGTTCGCGGGACTCATGGTGGCAGGCAGAGTGGGTGCAGGAATTACTGCGGAAGTTGGCTCTATGGCGGTCACTCAACAGATAGATGCGATCCGCGCATTAGGTACAAGTCCAATTAAGCGCATTGTGATTCCCCGAGTTCTCGCTTGCGTTATTGTTTTGCCGCTTCTGACCACGTTTGCGGACACAGTGGGAATTTTCAGCAGCGTCATCATTGGAGTCAGTGAGCTCGGGCTTGATCCAATGTTCTTTTTACAGAAAGTAGTCACGACGGTTCAACTTTTGGATTTTATGTCGGGTATTTTCAAATCAATGTTTTTTGGTCTCTTCATTGGACTTGTCGGTTGTTACTACGGCATGAAAACCACTGGTGGCACACAAGGCGTGGGCATTGCCACAACTAAATCTGTAGTCATGTCCTCCCTCTTTGTTGTTGTCGGAGATTTTTTCCTTACAAAATTTTTCTGGGTGATAGAGCGATGGTCGTCATAGAGGTCAAGGATTTTACAAAATCATTTGGACAAAAGACGATTCACCGCGGAGTAAATCTCACGGTAAATAAAGGTGAATGCGTTGGCCTTATTGGCGGATCAGGCTCAGGAAAAAGCGTCATTCTACGGAGCCTAATAGGTTTAGAAAAACCAAATTCAGGTCAGGTTCTCATTCACGGAACTGATATTGTCCCTCTCAAAGAAGATCAACTCACCGACGTCAGAAAAAAAGTGGCCTATGTATTTCAAGGTGGCGCATTATTTGACTCCATGACAGTGGAGGAAAATCTCGCCTATCCGTTAAAAGAACACACCAAACTAAATCTTCAGGACATTAAAAAGAAAATCACTGAGACGTTAAAAATGTTTGGACTCCAAGGCAGCGAGAAACTAATGCCAGCAAGTTTAAGTGGCGGCATGCAAAAACGTGTAGGACTTGCCAGGGCCATCATCATGGGTCCTGAAGTGGTTTTATATGACGAGCCCACCGCTGGGCTTGATCCATTTAACACAAAAAAAATTCAGGAAACTATTTTGCAATTAAAGAAATCCGGTGTGACCAGCATCTTGGTGACCCATGACATGCCCACTGCTTTTGCCGTGTGTGACCGCATGGTGCTTCTTCTCAACGGAAAAATTGTAGCGCAAGGAACAACAGAAGAACTTCAAAAAGATCATAGTGGCATCATGCAAACATTTATCACCGGGGAAGAGGCGTAGGGCTATGGAAAAGAATTGGGCAATGGAAAGAAAAGTAGGGATGTTTGTCATCGCAGCCACTCTTGTCTTTATCGTCGTGATTTATATTCTTGGTGGAGACAAGGCGGTGTTTAGCCGGCATCAAAAAATGAGAATGTACCTGGAAGAGGCCTCAGGACTTGCTTCCGGCGGTGTGGTTCAAGTTGCTGGCCTTCCCGCAGGAAACATCACCAGTCTTGATTTTGATACCCCCTCAGGAAATTTAGTTGTGACTCTCAAAATCGACAAAAAATATGCTGGGAAAATCACAAAAGGTTCAACAGCTAGTATTCGTACACAAGGTGCATTGGGAGATAAATTTGTCATGATTAAACCTGGGCCCACAAATGGAGAGCCCATTGGAGAAGACGGAGTCATTCCTACAGAAGAAGGCCAAGACTTTTTATCTACATTAGGTAAATCAGGAAATCGAATAGAGAAGGCCTTTGAAATTTTAGATCACATTAACAAGGTTGTTGCAGATCTGGAGAATGGCCATTTTGCACAGAATATATCCGCTTCATCTCGCAGTCTAAAAAGCGCCATGGGATCTGTGGACGAGGCCCTTGCTTCACAGAAATTGAAAAAAGCTATGGATCACTTTGCCAGCATCATGGAAAAAATCGACAAGGGCCAAGGTTCTCTCGGCGGGCTGATCAATGACCCCACCGTCCATGAAGACTTAAAGTCCATTCTTGGCGGCGCACGTAGAAGCACACTCTTAAAATTTCTCATTAGGTCCACTATCAAGAAGAGTGAAGAAGAAGAAGACAAAGCGCAGAAAAAATAAAAATGAGTAAGATTTTAGTTTTCTTTATTTTTACTTTATGGACTTTTTACCCATCTATGGGAGAGATCCACAGTGGACAATCACAAATCATTGGTGAAATTAAATTCTTGTCTCTCAGTCCAAAACCAGGCACTGCCATAGCGGTGAAAGCCATTACTGAAAACCGATATCGCATTTGCATGAATGGCGCGTGTATTTTACCTAGCACCCAATGGAAACTTTTAGCTACCGCGGCCAATGGGCATGAATATCAAGGACTATTGATTGAAGATCCACAGCAAGGCTGGTTTGCCTTTAACTACAGATTGTATGCAGAGAAATCAGGGAGTCATTCTCCCGTACAATTGCGACTCCCATCTAGTGTGCAGGCCACACTAGACAAAAAAGATGAAGAAATTTTGATAGAGCAGAAATATAATACCGACTTACTCAAAAGAGTTTCTCGTAGGTTGTGGTCCTGTCGATGGGTCACTCCCCTTTCAACCTTTACCGTCATTTCCGATTTTGCATCTCCAAGGACACTGCCTAGTGGAATTGACTATTCTCACACGGGGGTGGATCTTCGTGCCCCGGCAAGCATTCCCGTTTACGCCGTATCTGATGGCAAAGTCCTGAGCACTGATACCCAGCTTGTGGGTGGAAACGTCATTAATATTGATCATGGGCAGGGACTTGTGAGCAGGTACTTTCACTTAGCGGAATTTGAAGTCAAAAAGGATCAAGAAGTCAGGGCAGGACAAAAAATTGCTATGAGCGGCGGGACCGGTCGCGCTGAGGGTCCACATCTCCATTGGGAGATGAGGATTCGAGGGACTCCGGTTGATCCGGTTTCAACTCTGCGGCTGATGTCACAGCTTTGTGATCAAGAGTAAATCTAATATCTCTGCACCAACCTGGACCCATTTCTTTATTCACTTTTTTGAGGATTTCTTTTTTTGCGTAAAACAACTGATTCATCCAAGCAGATGTAGACACCCAAACATATAGAATTTTATTTGTGTATGAAACCGGAGAGGCGCGGCCGGCAATAGTGGGCCCTACAATTTTGGCCCAATTTGTCTTGAGCAGATAGCGCTGGAAATCCTGGCCCAAGGCAGACTTACTTCCCCCCAATAATTTCTCTAATGCGTCTACGGCACTGACTAAATCCTTCTTTTTCATAGATCACATGACTTTTAGCATGGTTTATGATTCTGTCGCTATATGAAAAACATTCAGAAAATAAGCGTGGTAGGCGCAGGTCTTGCGGGCTCGGAATGCGCGCTCCAATTAGCCCACAAGGGTTACCAAGTTGATCTCTATGAAATGCGTCCAACGGTGATGACTCCCGCACATAAAACATCAGATTGCGCAGAATTGGTGTGCTCCAATAGCTTGGGCAGTCTTCTAGAACCATCTTCTCCCGCACAACTTAAATGGGAAATGGAAAAACTAGGCAGCCAAATTCTGCTCTCCGCCCACAATCATAAAGTTCCGGCAGGCCAAGCACTTAGCGTGGACAGAGAATTATTTGCTAAGGAGATTTCTGAGAAAATAGCCGGTAACAGGAATATTACTCGCATAGATAAAGTTGTAAAATCTTTGGCGGAAATCCCGCGCCCTGCGGTTATTGCAACAGGACCTCTCACAGAGGAATCATTGGCCTCCAGTTTAAGAGAGCATTTTGGCGGCGATTTTCTTTATTTTTATGATGCCATCGCTCCCATCATAGACGCTGACTCCATTGACATGAATATCTGTTATAAAGCCAGCCGGTATGACAAGGGCACCGCGGACTATATTAATTGTCCCATGACCAAGGATGAGTATTTTAATTTTATTGAAGAAATTAAAAAGGCAGAAGTAGTCATACCCAAAGACTTTGAAACGACGAAATATTTTGAATCTTGCTTGCCAGTAGAAGTGATTGTGGAGCGTGGGCCGCTGACATTGGCATTCGGCCCTTGTAAACCTAAAGGGCTTCGGGATCCTCGCACTGGGAAAGAGTCTTTTGCGGTGGTGCAATTAAGGCAAGAGAACAAATACGCCACGTCTTATAATATGGTTGGGTTTCAAACTAAGATGAAGTATCCCGAACAAAAGCGTGTGTTCAGAATGATCCCAGGATTACAAAATGCGGAATTTTTAAAACTGGGAAGTCTCCATAGAAATTTGTTTTTAAATACACCTAAAGTTTTAACAAAAAACCTAAGTTCTAAAAAAGACCCTCTTTTGTTTTTTGCGGGGCAAATCACTGGCGTTGAAGGTTATTTTGAGTCTACTTGTATCGGAATGCTTGTTGCCGGGTTCATCCATGATCTCCTCACCGAAAAAACATTGAGTCTCCCACCACCGGGAACGGCGCTGGGTTCCCTCTTGAATGCCATCACAGAAGAAAAAGAAAATTTTCAACCTACAAATATAAATTGGGGTTTATTTCCACCTGTAGACGTAAAAAAACATCTCAAAAAAGAGGTGCTCATTCAAAGAGCCAAAGATCAGTTTATGCAGTGGCAATCAGCTCAATGATAAATAAAACCGCAGCAGAGGGTTTCAAAAATAACACTGACCACTATTTAGCTGGCAGAGCAGAGTTTCCTCATGAAGTGGCCGGGTTTTTTAAGAATCAATTTAAAATCACAAATGAAACTAAGATTCTTGATTTAGCAGCGGGAACAGGGAAATTCACAAAATTATTATCAGAAAACACCGATGCACAAATTGAAGCCGTTGAACCGTTGAATAGCATGGCCGAAGTTTTTAAAAAGGAATTGCCTGGCGTAAAATTAACTGACGGAACGGCGGAGTCCATTCCTTTTGCCGATAAGAGTTTTGATCTTGTTACTGTATCTCAGGCCTTCCATTGGTTTGATGCTCCAAAAGCAATCAGAGAAATTTACCGAGTTCTCAAACCCAAAGGTACTCTGGCCATTATTTGGAATAATAAAGATCGCCGAGTGCCGTGGGTTCTTAAATTTGATGACATTTTAGATAAAGAAATGGGCAAAATCCCCCAGTTTCGGACCTCCAATTGGAAAGAAGCTTTTCTTGACGAAAGATATTTTGATAAACTCCAACTTAAAACTTTTAATCATTCCCCGATTTACACTCTAGATCTGGTGAAGAGTCGCGTCCTGTCCATCAGTTATGTGGCGTTACTCAATAATGAGAAAAAACAGAAAACACTTAATGAAATTAAAACCCTCATTGATAAAACTCCAGAAACAAAAGACCCCTCCTTTCCCTTCCCCCATGTGGTAGAAGTCTACTGGTCTCAGGTACGCCGTTCCCTTTCCAGTAAACAGCGCAGCATATAGTTTTTGTTTAGTCATCAGGCCATTGGGTTGGGACACCAGCTATGGTTCTCAAGTGCATATGCTGAATCAAGATTACATTTCTGATCAAGGATTCGATCATGGATTGTTAGTCCCCTGTTCAAAGATTTAATTATTTGTAATTTTGAATGGAAATCCTTCGAGATTTTGAAAATCCAGGTGATTTAATTTTCTCTCCAAGATGACTGCTTTACTTCCTATTTGCGATACTAGTGAATTTAAAATTTACCTTCAAGATCCTGCCTATTTTAAATTCTACCTCTTAAATGGCAAGCCTTGGCAGCGGTAAATTTCTGTTTGAAATCTCGTGGTATATTCTTTTTGTCGAGAGGTGGTTTATGAAAAATGAAAAGTTAATTATTGAACTTCATGAGAAATCAAAGTCAATTTCTCAAGAAATTGCGCGGAAAGAAGTGGATCTAATTTTAGTGTTACAACAAGTGATTAAGCATAAAGTTTACCTGGCCTATAAATATCCAAACCTCTTTAAATACCTGACCCTCTCTCACCAGATGCCAGAATGGCGAGCGTATGAAATGTCCGTTGTCACTAAAGCCTCGATGAAGTTTAAAAAATTAGAAGCTGCCCTTTTGTGCGGAAAGATTTCAGTCTCTAAAGCAAGAAGAATAGCCCCAGTTATAGATGAGGCAAATATCGACAATTGGATGAGAAGGGCTCAATTAAACTCGCATAGAAATCTTGAAAAGTTAGTAGCTGGAGAAAATCCAGAAGTGTCACTTTATGAGAGTGCAAGATATGTCTCAGAGAAGCAAATTGAGCTTAAAATCGTGATCTCAGAAAAAGATTA
>JBBQPV010000062.1:0-8108 GCA_038216925.1 Bdellovibrionia bacterium | reverse complement strand
CACGGTGCTGGTAATCTTAAGATGGAACTTCATGATGACGGGCCTGATTTTGCCACTTGGTGCTCCTATAAATACTTGAATTGTGGACCCGGGGGAATCGCTGGATGCTTTGTTCATGAAAGGCACGCAAGTTTCACTGGGCCTAGACTTCATGGTTGGTGGGGGCAAAATAAAAAAACACGCTTTAAGATGGAAAAAAAGTTTGATCCCATTCCCGGAGTTGAGGCCTGGCAAATAAGTAATCCACCCATTTTTCAATTGGCCGCTGCTCGAGCATCCTTAGAACTATTTCAAGAAGCAGGAATGGATAAACTCACATCCAAAGGCCAACGCCTCACCGCATATTTAGAATTTCTGCTCAATGACCTAAATTTCTTTGAGATGGTCACGCCGAAGGACCCATTGCAAAGAGGAAATCTTCTTTGTGTAAAAGTAAAAAGCGGAGCTAAGGACCTCATGGCAAAACTTGTTTCTTTAGGGGTACACTGTGATTTCCGTGAACCTGATATCTTGAGATTTACGCCTATTCCTATTTATAATAGTTTTACCGATGTTTTTTATCTTTGGGAAATTTTAAAAAATGCCGTCCAATAGACCTGTTCAAATTATTGGTGCGGGCCTCGTTGGTTCACTTTTATCTATTTATTTAGAAAAGCTGGGAATTAAAACCGAGATATTTGAAAAACGTCCTGACATGAGAAAATCAAATCTGGGTGGCGGGCGCTCAATCAATCTTGCCATTTCCACTCGGGGACTTACGGCACTGGAAGAAGTTGGATTAAAAGACGAAGTGATGAAAATCTGTCTTCCCATGAGTGGGCGTGCTGTTCACGGAGTCGATGGAGCTGTGAACATTCAACCCTATAGTCCCAACGGCGATTGTATTTTCTCTGTCTCTAGGAGCGAACTAAATAAAATTCTTATGACCGCCGCAGAAAAAAGGTACGCCGTTCCCATTTCTTTCGAGCATAGTTTGGCTGCCGTAGATTTTGATTCTCAAAAGGCCATGATGAAGACAAGTTCTGGACTAAAGGAAATGACTGGAGAGATTTACATCGGCACTGATGGCAGCGCCTCTGTTGTGCGGGAAAGTATTTTAGAAAAGAACGGGGCTTCCCTCTCCTCTGAGAAACTGTCCTACGCCTATAAAGAGATTCTCATTCCTGCAAAGCACGATGGCGGTTTTTCCCTGGATCCTAAAGCCCTACATATTTGGCCTCGGAAAAATTTCATGCTCATCGCTCTTCCAAATCTTGATAAGAGTTTTACTGCAACTTTGTTTTTATCGGAACACGGTGAAATGAGTTTTGATCAATTGACTACCCCGAGCAGCGTGACTTCATTTTTTCAAGATTTTTTTCCCGATGCCGAGACCCTTGTTCCAGATTTAGCAACCCAGTTCTTTGAACATCCAACTGGCCATATGGTTACTATCAAACTCAACAAGTGGTCGGTGAAGGACAGAGCGTTGATCCTCGGTGACGCTGCTCATGCTATTGTCCCGTTTTTTGGACAAGGCATGAATTGTGGTTTTGAAGACTGTAGAATATTAGCCGGCGTGATAGAAAAAAAACTTCCTTGGCAGAAGACATTTGAAGAATTTTTTTCTCTGAGAAAAACAAATTGCGATGCTATCGCCGACCTAGCACAAGATAACTTTATTGAGATGAGAGATAAAGTTGCCGATCCACGGTTTCTCTTTTTGAAATCCGTAGAAAAAGTTCTCATGAAGAATTTTTCTAAATCTTATGTTTCACGTTATCAGCTAGTGAGTTTTTCCAATATTCCCTATGTGAATGCAAAGAAAATAGGTGAAATTGAAGATGAGATTTTAAATGAACTCGCTGAGAACTTAGACAGGCCCGAGAGCGTTGACCTAGAAAAAGCTGCAAAATTAATTAACACTAAACTTAAACCTGAACTTGAAAGAGCCTATGGACTTAAAAATTAAAGATAAGACCGCATTGATTTTTGGAGCATCATCTGGCCTGGGGAGAGCAATTGCCAAGTCACTGGTTGATGAAGGTGTTAAAGTCGCCATTTCTTCTCGGAGTAAAGAGAAATTAGAGAAATCATCCTCCGAGACTGGCGCTCATAAGATAATTGTCGCAGATCTTAATCATGCTGGAAGCGGTGTCTCCGCGATCAAGGAACTTCAAGCCACCTGGGGTGGGCCAGATATCTTAGTGATCAACACAGGTGGTCCTAAAAGAGGAAATTTTGAAGACGTAAATAATAAGGACTGGGCTGACGCCTATCAAGGCCTTTTGGGGAGCACCATTGAATGTATTCAAGCAGTGCTACCTGAAATGAAGAAAAAAAAATGGGGAAGAATTTTGCTGGTCACTTCTTTTGCGGCAAAGGAACCCATGAATGGTCTTATTATTTCAAACGCGTATAGGGCTGGACTACTTGGTTTAAGTAAAAGTGTCAGTAACGATGTTGCTCAACATGGAATTACCGTTAATGCTTTACTTCCCGGTTACACTCGCACAGCAAGAGTATTAGAACTAGGAGTGCCTGAGGATAAAATAGCGGTGAACATTCCCGCAAAGCGCTTTGGAAATCCAGAAGAGTTTGCCGCGCTGGCCACATTTCTGGCTGGTGAGCCCGCCGCGTATATCACTGGGCAAGCCATTGCTGTGGATGGTGGTTTTCTCCGAGGGATTTAAACCTGAAATCCCATTCTCTTTTTCAGTGACTCAGGCAATTCGGGAAGTTCAGAACGTGGTATAAAAAACGTGGCAATATTCACCAAATCCGCAAAAACTCTATGACGTTCCGTCGCCATTTTTAAATATTTATGGCCGCTGGAGCCCCCGGTTCCAATTTTTGTTCCTAACATTCTTTGCGCCATCAGCGCATGTCTGTATCTCCACATAGTCATCCGTTCATCCAACTCCGCCAACTGATATAGCACCTGATAAGGCAGATGAAGGACGGGTTCATCTCGGTAGAGACTCACCAAAAGGGCTGCGTGAATTCCACGGTAAGACAGGCGGAACTGCCCCGCCTCTTGAACTTTTTTATATTCTTCAGGGTCAAATAAAGCTTTGAACTGGAGAGAAGCGTCGTCGATGGACGCCAGATTTTTATCTTTATCGGCTTGGGAAAATTTAGTCACGGCGTTGACGGTTTCTCTGTCCCGGTCATACATTTTTTCTACAGCTTGTTTGTATAAATCCCAAAACTTAAAATGTTTTTCTTCAAGAAATGGCGTCCTGGATAACCAAGTGTCAATCAGGTCAAATAACGATGGATTTTTCTCCGTATCTTGCATGATTTTAGCTTCTGGTTGAGCGACGTAAGAGTGATAGGGCTGGGAAGTTGGGCTATGGCGCATTTCAGGTTTCAATCCCAATTTTATTTCTAAAAGTCTAAACTGCAAACTTTGGAACCCGCTGGCGGGATAGAGCATGTCCCGAAAATCCAAAAAATCCAAAGGGGTCATGGTCTCTAAAACGGTCACTTGGTCTATGAGGAGTCTCATGATTTCATTAATGCGATTTAACCTATGAACAACGGTGCTGAGTTGCCGCTCTTCTATGGTGGCTTGTGAAAAAATCTTTAAAGTGGAATCCAGTTCAAAAAGCATTTGCTTAAACCAAAGCTCATAGGTTTGATGAACTGTGATGAATAGTAGTTCATCGTGGGCGGGCTTTTTTAATTGCTCTGAACGTAACTGTTGTTGATTCAAAAGTTCAGGAATTTTCAAATAATCGCTATAATTTATGGGCTCATGTTTCATATCTCATTGATATACTCGGGGTTAATTCCAATGCCAAGGTTTAAGTGGCGGACGTAGCTTCAGAGGTAAATTGACAGAAAACTGTCAAATCGCGGGGACACATTCTTCTTGATTCCTAACCCCTAAGAGCTTAGTTTTCATCCATGATCAGGCAAAGCATAACCCGTCGTAATACTCCCACTGTAAAAATCGGAAATATCAGTGTTGGCAGCAAGCATCCCATAGTTGTCCAATCGATGACTAACACGGATACCGCCGATGCAAGCGCTACCGCCAAACAAATTATGGAACTTGCCGACGCGGGTTCAGAAATTGTACGCATTACTGTTAATACTGATGAAGCCGCGAAAGAAGTTCCAAAAATTATTGATGAAATCCGCGCAAAAAATTACACAACACCCATTGTTGGAGACTTTCATTACAACGGGCATTTACTTCTGCAGAAATTTCCCGACGCCGCGGCATCATTAGACAAATACCGAATTAACCCAGGCAACAGTGACATTGGAAAAGAAGTTAAAAATAACTTTGCCAGTATTATCCAAATTGCCCTGAAAAATAACAAACCAGTGAGAATCGGCGCCAATTGGGGATCTTTAGATAAAGTCACCGCCGCTCGATTTATGGACGCCAATTCAAAATCTTCAACCCCTCTCACTTCCGATCAGGTAATGCAAAAAGCGCTGGTGGCAAGCGCTATAGAATCAGCAAAAGAAGCGGAAAAATTAGGCCTCACAAAAGATAAAATAATCTTATCCGCTAAAATTTCACAAATTCAGGGTTTAGTAGATGTGTATCGTGATCTTGCTTCTCAGGGAGACTACTGCCTTCATTTGGGACTCACAGAAGCTGGGATGGGAATGAAGGGCATCGTCGCCTCCGCATCAGCTTTAGGAATTTTACTGCAAGAAGGCATTGGAGATACAATCAGAGTCTCTCTCACCCCTGAACCCGGTGCGCCCAGAACGGAAGAAGTGCGAGTCGCCCAACAAATTTTGCAGTCACTAGAGATTCGAAATTTCACCCCCCAGGTGACTTCATGCCCCGGGTGCGGAAGAACCACCAGTACACTTTTTCAATCCATGGCCCAGGACATACAAAACTATCTTCAACAACATATGCCACGATGGAAAAATCAAAGACCGCGAGCCGCTGAGATGAAAGTGGCTGTCATGGGCTGCATAGTGAACGGACCCGGTGAGTCAAAACATGCTAACTTGGGTATATCTCTTCCAGGTAATGGGGAAAACCCTAAGGCTCCTGTTTTTGTGGATGGGAAACTCATAGCCACTTTGCAAGGCCCCGAAATTGTGCCAGAGTTTATTAAGATTATTGAGAACTACGTGGAGACTCACTATTCATGATGCGTCTAGAATTTAGAACTTTAAAGCTAGAAGAATTTAAACCCCTGTGGACCGCTTGTGCTCCTGTTGCCTTTGCAGAACAATTGCCTCACATAGAATGGAATAGATTTTTAACCGATCAAGAAAAGATTAATCGAGGGGCATTGGGCGATAAAATTAAAAACGCCTACCATCTCTATTTAGCGGCATTTGATGGAAATCAGTTGGCTGGATGGACATTTGGAGAGCAAATTGACCGGGAAACCTATCGCATGCAAAATTCTGCGGTGATGCCGAATTATCGTCGCCAAGGTCTATACACCATGCTTTTGGAAAAAACTTTGGAAGAAGTTCAAAAAGGTGGGTTTCAAAAAATCGAAAGCCGTCATCATATGACTAATAACTCTGTCATCATTCCCAAACTCAAAGCCGGTTTTGTGATTTCTGGATTTGAACTGTGTGATAGTTTTGGCACCCTTGTACACCTTTGTTTTTATACAAATAAGCTCAGAAAAAAAACCCTGGACTACCGCTCTGGCTTCATCACTGCTGATGAAGAAATTCAAAGAGTTTTGTCTCCCTTATCTTGACACTCTTTGCCCCCGATTCTATAAATAAGCTCTATGATATCTCCACGCAAAGCTCTGAGTTCTTCTGTTGGACGTAAATACCTCATGGCCCTTTCAGGTTTGGGACTGGTGGCCTTTGCCATCGTCCATCTTGCCGGGAACCTTTTATTATATAAAAAAGACGGGGCACTGTTTAACGCCTATGACGCTAAACTTCAATCTTTTGGACCTCTCTTAACAATAGCAGAACTGGGTTTACTGGCGGTTTTCATTCTTCACATCGTCACAGCAATTGACATAAAAATTAAAAACAACAAAGCCAGACCAATTCAATACTCCATGATTGAAACAAAAGGCGGGCCTTCCAGAAATAACATTTCATCTCGTCACATGATCATCACGGGCTCCATTCTCCTTGCTTTTTTAATATGGCATTTATGGCAATTCCGATTCGCTGGTGCGGCTACTAATCCGCAGATGAAAGAGAATCTTTATGAAATCGTTTTAGTCACGTTTAGAAACCCGGTTTACGTGGCTCTCTATATGGCTGTGATGATCATGCTTGGACTTCACTTACGCCACGGATTTTGGAGTGCTTTTCAATCAGCTGGCGCCATGAATCCAAAGATAGATCGGCCTCTTAAGATTTTAGGTTATGTCATTGCCATACTTTTAGCCCTGGGATTTTTAGGAATTCCTATTTGGCTCTACATGTCCGTACCCGGGGGTTTCCAATGATTAAATTAGATTCAAATGTTCCCGAGGGAGATATTAAAACCGCATGGGAAAATCATAAAAGCCATATCAAACTTGTTAACCCTGCTAACAAAAGAAAACATAATATAATTGTTGTAGGGACGGGTCTTGCCGGCGCGTCCGCGGCATCCTCACTGGCGGAACTTGGTTACAATGTTCAAAGCTTTTGCATTCAAGATTCAGCACGTCGCGCACACTCCATCGCCGCTCAGGGTGGAATCAATGCGGCAAAAAATTACGCTAATGACGGAGACAGTGTCTACAGACTCTTTTATGACACCGTCAAAGGTGGGGATTTTAGATCCAGAGAAGCAAATGTTTATCGCCTGGCTGAATTGAGCGTAAATATTATCGACCAATGCGTGGCTCAAGGTGTTCCTTTTGCGAGGGAATATAGCGGAGAACTTGCAAATCGTTCTTTTGGCGGAGCTCAAGTTTCAAGAACTTTCTATGCTCGGGGACAAACAGGGCAGCAGCTTCTCCTAGGCGCATACAGTGCGCTGATGCGGCAAGAGGATGCTGGCAAAGTGAAAATGTATACCCGCCGGGAAATGTTAGATTTGGTTTTAGTGGACGGAAAAGCTCGTGGAATTATTGTTAGAAATCTCGTAGACGGAACAATAGAGCGTTATGTTGCGGATGCCGTAATACTGGCAACCGGCGGATACGGACGAGTTTATTTTCTCTCCACCAACGCTTTTAATTCCAACTGTAACGCCATTTGGAAAGCTCATAAGAGGGGCGCATTATTCGCAAATCCCTGCTACACACAAATTCACCCTACATGCATTCCAGTTTCAGGAGATCATCAATCTAAACTCACACTGATGAGTGAAAGTTTGAGAAACGATGGACGGGTTTGGGTTCCGAAGAAAAAGGAAGACGTTAAAAAAAATCCGGGAGAAATTTCAGAGGCAGATCGAGATTATTACCTGGAACGCCGCTATCCCAGCTTTGGAAACCTGGTGCCAAGAGATGTTGCCTCAAGAAATGCTAAAACAGTTTGTGATGAAGGCCGAGGGGTTGGAGAAACGGGCCTTGCGGTTTACTTAGACTTTAGAGACGCCATAAAACGTGATGGAAAAAAACTCGTCTCTGAAAAATACGGAAATCTTTTTGATATGTATGAGCGTATCACCGGTGAAGATCCTTACAAAGTTCCTATGCGCATTTATCCCGCTGTACATTACACGATGGGTGGCCTATGGGTTGATTACAACCTGATGAGTAATATTCCAGGCCTGCATGTCCTTGGAGAAGCTAACTTTTCTGATCACGGTGCTAATCGTCTTGGCGCCAGTGCGCTGATGCAAGGATTATGTGACGGATATTTTGTCATTCCTTACACCATCGGAAATTACATAGCCTCTGAAAAACTTGAAAAATTGACCACGGACCACCCTGCGTTTGAAGAAGCAGAAAAAAATGTGCGTTCACAAATTAAGAAACTCATGGATGTGGGAGCAAAGGGTACCAAAACTCCACAGGAATTCTACAAGCAACTTGGACACATCATGTGGGATTTTGTTGGGATGTCCAGAAATGAAACAGGCCTAACAAAAGCCATCGCCGCAATTCAAAATTTACGAGCTGAATTTTGGGAAACGGTGAAAGTTCCAAAGAATGAAGACTTCAATAAAAATCTGGAAATTGCAGGCAGAGTGGCTGACTTTTTAGAATTAGGCGAACTCA
>JBBQPV010000061.1:0-8159 GCA_038216925.1 Bdellovibrionia bacterium | reverse complement strand
TGGAGGAATCAATATTGATTCGGCCCGTATTGCAATCAAGGGAAAAATCCCATCAACGACCAATCTATCTTTTAAGGACGGCGGATTTCTTTGGGATAACTCCAAGAGAAGTAAGAACTCCATTTACCACCAACATCCGCTTGGGCGACATCCCGCAAATCTCATCATCACTAGATCAAATGAGTCTGGCTGTCCGGCAAAAATTATGAATGAACAAAATGAATCAGAATCCGATGTGGTTCAGTATTTTAAAAATTTTAAACCGGAAACATCTTTCTATTATTGCAAAAAACCACACAAAACAGAAAAGGGCGTTGATAATACTCATCCTACCGTAAAACCGCTGAGACTAATGCGGTACCTTTGCAAAATGGTAACTCCGGCTGAAGGAACTGTACTTGATCCATTCATGGGTTCTGGCACCACTGGCGTTGCCGCCCTCTTTGAGAATTTTAAATTTATCGGAATTGAACGCAATGAAAAATATTTATCAATAGCTGAAAAACGCCTTAAGGGCGTGAAGGAGTAAAACAAATGGAAGGTGAAACTCAAAAGAAAAAGCGACCAGTCCTGGACCATGTGGCTTTGACTTATGCTTCAGTTGAAAAAATAAAAAAATGGTTGGATCAAGTCAGTGCGAAGAAAAAAGGCGTCAAAATTTCTAGAAAAGATTTTGTGAATTGGCTTATCGAAAAATCTAATGAAAATTTGTCAACTGGTGACATTAATGCGTTGATAGGAAAATTCTATGATGAAGAAAGTTTTTTGCGACAACTTCTCCGTGATGTTAGGCAGGCCAAAGAAGATGGTCAGGACAAGCCCAGCTTAGAATTTGACATTAAATTAAAAAAAACTGAGCCAAAAAAGGAAACAACGTCATAGGCGGTTAGTCTCACTTAAAAAGCATTAAGAACGCTTCCTTACCCGAGGAAGTCCACTGAAATCTCATGTGCAGATGCACATCTTATTTTTTCATAAATTTCAATATGCCCTGGACTTCGCTATGTGTGGAGTTATCTATGATGACAGATGGAAAGACTTGCTCTTGCTGTCAAAAGTTCAAATTCTTTGGGGAGTTTTACAGGCAAGCAGATCGAATTGAATCTGTCTGCAAAGACTGTAAACAGCGAGCTCGCAAAGAACGTAAAAATAAATCACGGCAACCAGTGCCGTGTACGGCCGAATTGCAGACCACATCTACAGTTATCGACCCTCCTAAAAGCGAACAACAAAAGGCCAAGTCTTATGAGGACTATGGCCTGACAAGAAATGATTTTTTAGAAATTGTAGAATTCTTTCGCGAGCTAATGAGACTCGACAAAAAAGGATGATAAAAATGGATTCAATTTTACTTTGTAGAATTTCGGACCCAAAGCAAGAAGATGGCTTCTCACTAGATGTTCAAGAGCGTTTAGGAAAGGATTATTGCAAGCAAAAGGGCTTTGACATCAAACAGACTTTTAGAATGGTTGAAACGGGAAGCAAATCTCATAAAAGGGAAAAGTTTGATGGAATGATGGACTATATCCGCCACTACGTGGATGCTAGTAAAAATAAAATACTACATCTTATCGTTGAAAAGCCGGACCGTCTCACTAGAAATTTTACCAACCGTGAGCAATTACAGTTTTTTGTTATGACCGAGCGCCTTGTCATTCATTATTATAAAGACAGACGAATTTTTGACCACGATTGCAGTCCCGCAGATATTTTTACTGATGATATGATGACCTCGGTCAGTAAATACATTGCATTAAATATTGCCCGCGAATCCCGCAAGGGGATGACTGAAATGTGTAGAAATGGGTGGTATCCGGGGCGTGCTCCCTACGGGTACAAAAATATCCGCGAAGGCAACGTCGGCAAAAACGGAAAAAAGGAAGCCAAGATCGTACCGGACGAAAAGTCGCAAGGGATTGTACAGCGGATTTTTGAACTTCGTGCCCTCAAAGGGCTATCGTACTTGGCTATTCGCGATCAAATCATTGAAGAAAATAAAGCCCTCAATGGAAAACTTATACCTGAAAACAAAGTTAAGATTTTTAATCGGTCTTCAGTAGAATCAATTTTAACCAATCCCTTTTATAGTGGTAAATTCTTTTGGAGGGGCGATTGGTACGATGGGAAGCACGAGTTGATTGTGCCAATCGAGTGGGTGCGCTTGGTTGACGGTCGCCGAGGGATTTCGCATAAGGTTGGATCAGTAGGCCCTTTCAGCCATCTCATGGTCTGCGCAACACCTGAATGCGGTTGCACCATTATTTATGATCCAAAAATCAAAACGAACAAAACAAATGATAAGAAACGAACCTATCACTATTATCATTGTGGTGATTCCAAACGAGTCCATAAAACTCAAAAGATTAAGCAGGTCAATCTGTCGGAACAAAGACTCTGGGAGTTATTTTCGGAGCCGATTCGCCAAATCACAATTCGAGAGGATTTGGCTGGTTGGGTGATGGACGAGATCCGCATATTGAACCAACGGTCAACGGAAACTCTCAAAGAAACGCAAGGAAAGACCAGTGTGCGCCTTCAGTCGCTAAGCCAAAAGGAAGATGAGCTTTATCAGCATTGGATAAGTGGGTTTTTAAATAAAGAAACATACGGCCGGTACCTAGAAAAAATCAGACAAGAGCGCGACGAATTGGCAAGCAAACTTTCTGTTTTGGAGAACATGGATAATTCGCAAATAGAAAAATCAGCACAAACTTTGCTCGAACTTTGTAAACGCGCGGATTCAGCCTGGAAAAAAGGAGATGAGATGGAGAGATTGAGCCTAACCAAAAGAGTCTGCTCGAACCTTCGCCTGGAAGGCTCAACTCTACGATATGACTTAAAAAAACCATTTCAGGTTTTGTCTCAAATCAAAAATAAGGAGGTCGATGAAAGATGGCGTTCCCACGGGGATTCGAACCCCGGTATTTACCGTGAAAGGGTAATGTCCTAGGCCTCTAGACGATGGGAACATTCTAGTTTCTATGGCCCTGATTTTATTGCACTTAGTTTTGGGAATATCAACCGAATAAGTCACCGGAAGACGCTTTTATTACAGCCTGGGCTAAAACACTAATCCTGGGCGCACCGATGGCCTGTCTGTTTCTGGAATTCCGGTATTACACCAGCAGCGCTGCCCCTTTTTTCCAGAATAAGCGCACGCAAGGTCTGGATCTTCAGTCACGCAGTAGCCATGACCTCTACTCTTCATCGCCGCAGCGTTCTTCAAAATTTCCTTTTTCGCTTTTCTATTATTTTCTTTAAGTTGCTCTTGAGTATAGGGCACGGACTCCACTTTGCCGTGCACACTCAATTCTCCCGTTGTACAAAGACACGTGTCTCCATCTTTTAGACCCCAGGCAGCATCGCAAGGCTTCACTTTAATGTTATTTACACAGCTCCTTTTTTTGCATTCAGAGATCACGATTTCTTGGAGGGGCTCACCGCACTGGTTTACCGTATAGCAACGCTGACTTATGATTTTTGGAATCTCTACCGGTTGATTATTTGCGCAAGAGGCCGGTGCATCAGCACCTCTTGTTTCATCCCCGTGAATAAAGGCAGTGGGAGACAAAATCAAACAAAGAATTAAAATGGCTTTTTTCATACGGGCACCCCTACCCTCTATAGTAAGGCTAAGGCCACATTTTTTCCATGGGCTAAAGGTCTAGGAACCTTCATTATTTTTCTGAAAATTGTGATCGACCAATAAGTCTATTGAGTCTATTCAGCTCATTTTGCGAATAGTTTTTAGGATCAAATTGCAGAGTGTCTTTAAATTTAAATGTTCCCGCTTTCTCTATGCGAGATTCTTTATCCAGAGTGACTTTCAAAGAAAAGTGTTCGTTGGAAAATATGGTGGTAGCTTGTTTGAAAACGATACTTTTATTTGCCGAATAATCCGTGACAAGATCGTCAAAGAATAAAATCCCTCTGTTAGAATTAGAACCCACCGTGAATACGCCAACAACTTCCCCAGCAGCATTGGTTACCGGGGCACCAGACATCCCACCCCAAACTTGATCTGTGGGAACATTTTCGCAGTACATTTTATGTTTAACGGCAAATACATCGCCATATTCAATGGGCATAAATAAAACCGCACCAAGATATCGGCAAGAATTTATAGCCAAAGGTTTTCCCTCAGGAAATCCTGTTACTGAAAGTAAATCATTTAATCGCGGTAGTTTTCCTGCCAAAGGTTGGGAATGTAATGTTGCAAAGTCTTCGGGATTCAACTTTGAAAAACCGACATCGCTGAAATCCGGTTGGAACAGTGTTAACTCCCGTCTTGTGGTTTTGGGAAAAACCTTAAGTTCTGTGGAAACTTCTAAAGGGTTCTCAGCTACGCCGACAGAATTAAACATTAAATTGACACGTTCTACTTGGGCTAAATCCTCTATGACATGAAGAATATCAAAAGCACAATGTCGAGCGGTGTAAAAAACCCTTTGGCCTGCATTGCCCGCAACAAAACCTGTGCAGCGCTGAAACAATTTATTTGTAACCGGTTCTTTTTCACTGACAATAAAAACACTGGCGTGACTTAACGCAGAAACAAGTAGAACCCCCATAAAAATGAATCGAGTTTTGATGTGTAATGCCCTCCCAAATATAATCTTTAGCGAAATCGATGCCACCGCATAGACGCCACGGGCGTGGGAAGGAAACCTCCGCATATAAATTAGTTAAGTTTTTTGGCAGTTTTACAGTAGGCGACTTCTTGTTCAGAAACTTCCCCAGTCACAAGCTTGACAAGAAGTGCAAGTTTAACCACATATCCGTCAGGCGTCTTTCGCGTGGACAACCGGTTTACAACCGCATCTGCAACAAAATAATTTGACTCAAAGGAACCGTTGATTAGTGCTGCCGGAAACTTGCTAAACCAATCCGATGTGATTATGGCCTGAACTGCTTTGTGATCATTATCGGTCAACGTGTCATAAGAATTTTCAGGTTGGTTTTGTCCTAACGTATTGGCTATCAACATCCCATGAGTCTCACCGACGGCGTTTGCACTTTTAAGCCTCGCTGTGATCAAGACGAAACCCACCGGCACTGTAGGCCTTGTGCCAAAGTAACATCGAGTGGAATAAATTCCAAGAAGGGAATCTATTTCCGGTGGCTCCGCATTTGCGAACATAGATTTTATTGTTTCAAATTGACTGCTGGGAGTTTCATTAGCTTTTCCCTGGGAATTACCGAAACAAGAAAACGCTAATACCGTAAGAAAAATAAATTTCATAACATTACCCCTTTAACTAGATTGAGGGTTGAATATGGTATGGGAATTTCCGCGCCGACAAGGCTTTTAATTCTAGAACTTGGCCGCAGAGTTAAAAAAGTCCAAAATTTCATGAGTATGAAAAAGCCATGTTTTGATGATTACCCCTCGGTGATCTCCAGAAATAGTTTTTGAAAAACGAGGTTGCCAAAACACTTTCAGATTTTTCTGATACGTTGTTGGAACAGTCTCATCACCATCTCCAACAATCATTCCTAGGTACATTTTTTTTGGAGGTTTAGCCATTTTCAAAGGATCGTACTGAATTTTTTCTTCAAGGGCGTGCTTATATTCTTCAATATTTTTAAATCCATATTGTAATTTTCGGTTTTCAAAAAGCCCACGCAGAGCCTTCTGGTCTGACTCTGCAATAATAGAAGAAATTGGCGCGCCTCCCACAATGGAAAATACAGCATTGATTTGAGGATAAAGGCTAGCGGACATGGCCGCGAAAAGTGCTCCCAGACTTGTACCTAAAACACCGATAAACGGTGTGTGGATTTGGTCTAATGCTAGCCCCATGGCCCTTTGGGCACGTCCATAATACCTCTGATGAGACCCTAAATCTCCATCGTCCCCCTCGTCACCAGTCCAACTATTCAATATTAAAACTTCGTATCCCGATTGACAAAAAACCCGTGCATATCTTTGATCAATAAAATTTGTTTTACCTGTAGGAGGAAAAATAACCAGTGTCTTTTGAGTAGAAAGTGCAGGTGAATATTTAGATACATTCACCGTAAAATCACCATCGCCGTAATTCATTAATTTCGGTAGACAAGTGGAAGAAAATGGATTTGAATTCAGGCCCAGGGCCAAGATAAAGTGCGCAATCATTCCCATGCCCGCATCCTAAGTTTTGTTTAATGCGAAAGCACGGGAAATGATGTTTGTTACTGCGCTGCCACCTTTTTAGTAGTTCGGAACAGGTTGGAGTCCATCACAAGGACGTACAAACACTGCTCCATTTCCAAGATATTTGTCCGGACAGAGTGGGACATCAATTGGTGGTGTAATGATCTCGCCAGTGAAGCAGTGGACAACCAATATCTCTCCAGTGTCCGCGCTTTGATAAGCACACATTGGCGCTATAGGTTCCACAGGAAGAATGTGTCCTCTTGACCTTGCCTCAGCTGAGAAATTAATCAATGAAACCGCACTAATGACTACAAATGCTGCTAACTTCTTAACCATTATTACCCCCTGGTTTATTAGTTATTTGATACAAATTGCAAATTGTAATCCCTGCTAATTCGATCTCAGATCTCCGCAGAGGATTACAAGGGATGTCATATTGACGGCTGCCTATACTTTGATCAAATCCCACGGAAAGAACGTGGACTGGCAGAATCTTATCGACGCAACACAACATTTATGAAATAAGAACCCAAATAAACGTAACTTCGAAGGGGAAAAAAATGAAAAAACTTTTAGCTCTAGGTTTAATGATGTCTTTATCTTCGGTGGCCTCAGCACGAGATATAGTGGGCCAATGTAAGGTGTCTGGAAACAGTTCAACTCCAACTATTAATCTTGTACGTTTAGATCCAAGCAAAACTTATGGTGTGATTCTGAAGTCTCAAGTCGGACCCTTTTTAGTTCAAGTTAGAAGTGGATTTTCTCAGGACCCAAATCAATACGGAAAAATGAAAAATGATATGTTAAAGCTTGTGGTCACTGAGAGAAACAACAGTGCGGACTATCCTATCTCGGCACTCTCCCTTTCTCAAGGGGAAGTATCCGTAACAAGTCTTGTCGTAAACGGTTATAGTTTATTATGTAGAGTGGGCCTCCGATAAAATAAATTTAATGGTTTCGAACATCATTGATGCATTGCCTTACGGAAAGTGGGCTGTCACCTTTATTGTTGACTTAAAACATGGCACATTTCTAAACTGACCACTAACCGTTTGCACTGGAGAAAATATATGAAATTAATTGCGATAGTGGCCCTGTTACTAAACTCATCCTTCGCTTTAGCAAACCCATCAGTGGGAGATTACGCCAAATTTAATATCACCAAAGGTGTAATTGCTGGGCCCCAAGTAACCGGAACTCTTGAACTCAGAATTACCGCAAAAGATACAGACGGAGACTATATGGTTGCAAGAACCCAAGTTATCAATGGTTCAGAAAGCAAAGACAAATTTATTGTGCAGGGTGCAGAATTAAAAAATGATCAGGAAATTGATAGAATTATTACCAATTGCACGGCAAATAACGGCACCCTCGGTACACGTAGCATACAGGGCGTTGCCATTCCCACATGTTCTATTTTGAATTCTTCTCATTACTCCATTAATGTGGAAGTTGCAAAAGTGCCTTTTGGTTTTACGATTAGTGAATTCCGGGACCAAAACTCTGTGGTTACTAGTTTGACCTTAATATCTTATAAAACAGGTCAGTGATCGTAAAAAGTACCCATGACTATTAAACAACTTATATTTACCACAGTTGCATTGGGATTTTGCATTTTTAATCTCAGTTGCGGGGAGCAAAACTTAGGGAGGCAAATTATTTTGTCTGTACCCGCAACCCCGGGAGCGCCAACTCTGCCGGCACAAACTTCATGGTATGTTCCACCAATTGTGTTAAATCAAGGGTCTAATCAAATCTTTGATTTATCTCAAACCTTACCAACTTGTTTGCAAAGCGGCGGCGTGTTTTCCGTGGATAGTAGCGGCTCTCCATTGCCAGCGGGAGTTACTCTCACACCCAATGGAATATTATCCGCTGCCGGCGCAGCTTCGCCCAGTCAAACTACAGGCGTTGTTTTTGCCTGCACATATTAATGTTTTACCCTTTCAGTTCGGAAAGATAAGATTCAAGGTCAAAAATCATTCCAATAAAATCTACGATGGATGAGAAAAGCGCAGAC
>JBBQPV010000060.1:0-8210 GCA_038216925.1 Bdellovibrionia bacterium | reverse complement strand
CAAAAAGAAGAAAAGTTTCGAAAATATTCTTTCGAGCTGCTCCAACAATCTCATTTATCGCTGCGGCCTGTTCAGCATTGGGAACGGGTGCCGGCCTTTTTTCAATGGCCTCGTCTTTTAAAAAAGTCGGTGAGGGATTTTTGCTTTTTCTTTTTCTGATGGTTGCCGTCGGAGCAAAAGCCATGGAATAGACTTGTCCTAAGGGATGTAAATAATATTGTGATAGCCACTTAAGCCACTGCAGAGTTTTCAGATCCAGTGCATGGTCAGATGTAATGCCGTCAATTGATTTGATTTTTTTTAAAGTGGAATTTTTTGATTCTCCAATGACTACTCCCTGGGATTTTCTTTTGCCCAGAGATATTTCGACTCTAGAACCTATTTGCAGTTTTTCAGAAAGCTCCGGAGGGACTCGGTAAGTGAGAGTGTTGTGAAGAGGTGCCTCCACTGCAATTTCAACCAGATCTAGAGGTTTCATCTAAAATGTTTGTAAAATTCCTGAACTGAATTTGAAAGGGAATGACTGGGCCATTGAGTTTTTTCTTGGTGATCTCTCATCCAGGAGAAATCCATTTGCCTCTTCTGCTCCGCAGTTAAGTCAATGCCAGAGACACTAGTGACCTTGATATCGGTTTTTTTTCCGTTAAAAATAATGGTTTGAATTTTAGGAAAGGCGAGATTTTTTGCAAATACAATGTAATTTTGGCCCGTAAACTCCGCCCCGGTAGGAGAGCGCATTTTTGTTATAAAAAAGTGGTCTTGTTCAATCCATACCCCTGGAGTTGATGTGGAATTTGGAGGCGGGCCGTATTCATATTGGACTGCGCCGTTAGCCCGTCCTAATCGCACAAAGGGATCAGATTCAACTTTGACGTCCTTTGATTCTTTGGGCATTCTCTTTTCTTTTAATGAGTCCACTGGCAAAGCTCCCCAGCGGACAAAATATCTTTTTAGGTCTAAAGAATTTCGAATTAAAAGTGGCGGCATAAACGCATCTAGAGAAAGATCACTGGATCTCTCCTGGCCGTTTTGCTCTATGGAATAAATTTTCCCTCTCTTAAGTAAGTGGGTCAGTTGAAAACCTTCACCTTGAGCGGTAACGCGCATTTCGCCGCCGTCTAAGATCAACCAAGATTCTTTGACAACCTGAGTTTCATTATTTTCTGTAAACGTTACGTCCATTGTCATTCGGTAAGCGCCTTTACCGTGCAAATTGCTGACCCGGTCAAACACGAAGCTCGATGACGGAATATACGCCCACGCGGTTACCCCTAAAAATATGATCGCTAAGAATATTTTCATTTTAACTTACTCGCTAACTGTAAAATATATTTTTTTAGTGACCCGCCAATTTCCGGGTGCATTAAACCAAATTCAATGTTCGCACACACAAATCCTAGTTTATCACCGGCATCAAATCGACGTCCCTCAAAATCATAGGCAAGAAGACCTTCGGTTTGGGCAAGCTTCAGCATGGCATCGGTGAGTTGAATTTCTCCATGCTTTGAAGGCTTTGCTTCTCGCAAAATTTTAAAAAGAGTTGGGGTGAAAACATATCTTCCTGGGAGAGCTAGGCGGCTTTTTGTTTCTCCGGGAGACGGTTTTTCTACTAGATTTGTGATCTCAGAGTAATCTCCTTTTTTTAAAGGTATTTTTGTTTCCGCGATCCCATATTTATGTTTTTCAGACTCTTCAACTTCCATGACTGCAATGACAGATTTCCCAGTCTTTAAGTAAACTCCAGCCAACTGCTCAGTGACGGTGGGGGATCCGTACATAATTTCATCCCCGAGTAAAACCGCGAAGGGCTCGTCACCTACTGCCGGTGCTGCGGTCAGAACGGCATGCCCTAAACCAAGAGGATCTTTTTGTCTGATGCTCGTTGCTGTGACTAGCTTTGAAATTTTTATGATTTTTTCTAGGAGGTCAGTTTTTCCAGCTTTTTCAAGAGTATGTTCAAGCTCAAAATTTCGATCAAAAAATTCTTCGATGGCGCTTTTATAACGGCCAGTGACAAAAATAACGTGCTCAATACCCGCTGCCACCGCTTCCTCTACGATGTGCAAAATAATAGGGCGGTCCACTAAGGGAAGCATTTCTTTGGGAATGGATTTTGACGCGGGCAGAAACCTTGTTCCTAAACCTGCACATGGAATGACTGCTGTCTTTACGGGCTTCATGGGGTGAATAAACCACGTCTCCGCAATCTTAGTCAAATGGCTTAGTGGGTGTTTGCGGCAGTTCTCAATTGAAAAAGGAGATTTTTAAAATCAGGGGAATTTCTATAATCTTTTACTTTAAATGGAAAGGGTCTAGTCAATGAGTTGGGATTAATCATATGGGTTCCGCGCCTCACTGAAAAATGGAGGTGGGGACTGGTGCAATATCCCGTGCAGCCTACATAGGCTAATATTTCTCCAACCTTAACTTTTTGGCCCACTTTTAGATTATTATAAACGGCCTGCAGATGATTATAGATCGAGAAGAGTCCGAATTCATGTTCAATGACAACAAAGTTTCCGTTACCACGTTTTTTTGAAATTTCTGTAACAACGCCGTCCCGAGGAACGTACACCGGGGAGCCCTCGGGCAAAGCAAAATCCACTCCTAAATGGGGTTGAAATTTATGTCGAACAGGGTGAAAGCGCCTCAATGCAAATGGACTGGAGATGTGAAGGTAGTCAACTGGCGCGTAAAACAGCCGGTCGTCAAAGAGCTTGTCAGGATCTACAAATACTTTGTAACCATCTTTGACTAGAAGCATGCGTCTTAAATCTTGACCATGAGCTTTCAATTCGGCACGAGTGACCTCGCCGTATTTTACTAAGCGGCCCTCATCATATTTTTCTTCAACAGTTATTTTAAAAGAGTCACTTTGGCTAATGCGCTTTGCGATATCAAAATCCCAATAAAAGGCGTCTTCAAACCTATTAACAACCCACTCATCATCAAAGTGCTTCTTAATGCTTTCACTGAGACTCCCATGAATAAACCCCTCAGCGTGCTTCAACGTGACCTGAAAGTTTATGGGACGCTTCTCAAGTAAAACGGCACTTCCGGTTTTTGAAAACACCAAGGCCTCGTCACTGTATTCCATATAGAAGCGTACTTCGGTTTTTGGTCCGTCCTTTAATACTAAAAATTTGGTCTGAGGATTGAGATGCCATTTTGAAGGAATCATTTTGTCTTTAAGTAGGGGTGAAGCTTCGGAATGGGTAAAGCCCTGAGCAATAAGTATGTCCTCCAGTTGATGGAAGGACCCGGCATGCTGGACAAAAGTTTTAATTACCGTTGCACTATGAGCAGAAAGTGTGAATAAGCTAAAAGTGAGGAAAAAAAGATGTTTAATGCCATTTGCCATGCTGCCAATCTCCGAAAATTAAATTTGTCTTTAGCGTTTATTGTAGGGTTTTTGTTGGTTTTTTGCAAACCGTCGTTTTCTGACGGACAAACGTTTTTTTCCGTAAACTCCATCGGGGCGGGGGAGACAGGGCGAGCAAGCTATGACCCTTTTGGTTCCCACTTTATGAATCCTGCAACATTGGTTTTTGCCAATGATTACATGCTTGGCGGTGCGTATCAAATAGTACGGCCCGACGGAGATAACCCTATTGCTTCTTCGGCAATTGTAGTTACCGACAATAGTCCAGGAACTGCCATAGGCGCGGGTTTAGGGTATGTATACAAAAGAAATTCTTTTCCTGACCATGTTGTGACCGATCAAGATTACTCCATTAGAGGTTGGTTTAGATTTTTACCAAAGTTATCCGTTGGCTTTTCCGGAAGGCGTCTAGTGAGACAAAGTACTAATGCTATCGGTTGGGCAAAACACAATGTGACCGCTGGAGCACTTATTCAGGCGGCGGCTTTTTGGAATTTAGCGGTGGTGGCCTACGATATGTTGAATGATGACGATTTGGATATGATTCCTGTCATAGCTTTGGGCAGTGAAATCAATGTCATGGGAATTTTAAAAATTCGCACTGATATGACCAGGCAAGAAAAGAAAAATCCGGAGAAAAAAGCCGGCTTCAATGCTGGAGTTGAATTTGATCTTGGAGAAGGATTTGGTCTCCGCACCGGGGGAATTTGGGATGTTCTAAATGCTCAAACCTATTGGACTCTGGGTTTAGGGTGGGTTGGGCCTAAATTGAGTGCCGGTTACGCATATAAAAACAACGTGAATGTAGCAAAAGATATCAGCCATACGCTGCAGGTTTGGGTTGTGTTTTAAATCTTGTGGTTTTGGGCCGATTCGGCTACAAACTGCTCTGGATATTACCTTTGCAGGAGTTGAAAATGGGTTCTAAAACAAAAGCTACCGAAATGAAAAGATTAAAGAAGAAAACTAAAGAAGGAAAAGTCCGTAAAAGAAACCTGCGTAATAAGGGCACAACCAAAACCAATAAAGTTTTGTTTGGCGATTAATTTTTTATTTTGAATCCGTAAGTGTAAACTTAATGGTCTTTAAAATCCATCCCGTCGCACCTGGCACATATCGATATCTACTAAAAGAATCCAGCGCCTCTCTATCTAAAAGAGGAGACCCCGATGATTTGTACAGACTCACTGAATCTAACGTTCCGTCTTTTTTCACGTAAGCTTGAATAAGCGTACTTCCCTCTTGTCTACGTAGACGGGCCATAAACGGATACTTTGGCGCCCGATTTCCCTGACGCTCACTTAACTTAGTCACATCTAGAGTTGTTCCAGGAGTTCCAAATTTTGGATGTTCTTCGGGGACACCCTCACCGGATTGAGGTGAAGCCACAGGCTCCGCTTGGGCTTGCTGGGGTTCTGTTTGGGTTTCAGCTGCGGGCTCCGGTACTGGCACTGGTTCAGCTGCGGGTTTTTCTGGCGCAGCAGTTTCCGTTGTGTGGACGTTTTCCTCTTCAGCTTTGGGAATAACTACGGGGGATTCTTCCTGAGTTTCAGGTTTTTCCTCAGCGTGAATTTGCTCTCCAGATTTATCTGGTAAGAATACTGGGGCTACTTTCTTTGTCGCTTTCTGTTTCATGGGAGCCGGCGCGGGCGCCACTTTCACTGCGGGTTCAGCGGGCTTGGCTTTTTCTACGGGCGGTGGAGGAGTGGCATTCTGTGTTCCAAAGGTTTCTATACTCACAGTTTCAACAGTGCCTTCCGGAAAGGCCAATTTATATGTGTATCTTCCGGCTATAAAAATCAGGGCACTGTGAAGTGCGACGGAAAGTATCCAGGATAAGCTCTTACGTTGAGTTGTCATTTCTTTTGCCCCAAAGTCACGCGTTTTGATCCATCGATTGGATTCTTATCAATGATAGCCGTAAACTGAAACAAATCCGAAATGCTTTTTGATGTGAGCACCTTTTCTGGCAAATCTAAGTTTAAAATTTCAGACCCGGAAAGGACACAGAGTCGGTCCGCTAGATTAGCCAGCAAGTTTAATTCATGTAGCGCTAAGACAAAGGTCGTGGAAAACTCCCGTTTCCAAATTGCAAAAGTTTCCATGAGGTTTTGTTGCTGAAGCCAATCTAAATGTAAGAAAGGTTCGTCCATGAAGACCAGTGCGCTTCCTTGGCTAAGCGTATGGGCAAGCCAAACACGTTTTGCCTGGCCTGCGGAAAGTTCCAACAAATCTTTTTTAAACAGGGGTTGAAGTTGAAATCGGTCAAAGGCAAAATCAAATTCTTTTTGACGAGACGAGGACTCTCCAATGGAAAATAATTCCTGCACAGTTAAAGAGAAGGGAGCAAAGGGTTCTGCTTCAAGCATGGTGAGTTTTTTTCCCCGATCCTTAAATTTGATATTTCCGAAGGGAACACCGTCCAGTAAAATTTCACCTTGGAGGCTTGGAAGAACTCCAAATAATGTTTTAAGAAGAGTGGTTTTACCCGACCCATTTATGCCCATGACGCAAAAAATCTCGCCTTGGGAAATTTCTAAATCTAGATTGTGTAAAATGGGTATTTTTCCGTACCCGCAACTCAGTTTACTCGTTCTGAGCATTTTTTTTCTCCAGTAACATGTAAATCAGCACCGGTGCACCAATGAGTGCGGAAAGACTTCCCGCGGGAATCTCCCGGTCTTGTAGAATCACCCTGCCCAAACTGTCAGCTAATAATAAAAGTGAGCCGCCAGTGAGAAAGCTCGCAGGCAAAGCGTATTTATTAATAGAAGTTTTAAGAAAGCGTCTCACAATGTGGGGAGAAACAAGTCCCACAAATCCAATGAGCCCGGAAACAGAAATGGCGAAGGCGGTGAGCGTAGTACTAATAATGATGAACGTTACTTTTTCACGCTTTGGTGAATATCCCAGTGAGAGAGTTTTAACATCCCCTAAACTCAAAGCATCTAATTTTCTAGAATGATAAAACATAAAACCCAAGAGAGGAGCGGAAAGGAGCATCAAAAGCGGTGCCCAGTCATCCCGCGTGCTTCCAAATTCTCCCATCAACCAGCCAATGGCGGCCTGACTTTTTTCTATGGGTAAAAGAGAAATAAAGAAAATGGACAACGCTCCTAAGAAAAGGGAAGCCATAACGCCCACTAAAATTAACGTGCGACTTTCATATTTTAAAGTTTGCCGAGCTAAAAAGAGGACCGCAAAGACTGAAAGCAAAGCTCCAATATTTGAAAACAGCGGTATCCAAAAAAATGTGGGAAGGAGCGCAAGCTGAAGTGCCACTGCCGCTCCCACAGCGCTGCCCCCAGAAAGTCCTAGAGTGTAAGAATCTGCCAATGGGTTTCTCAACACAGATTGTAGAACCAGTCCCGCCACCGCCAAAACAGATCCAACATAAAAAACTGAAATCGTTCTGGGCCATCGGATAGTGGAAAGCGTGACGGCAGAGTCACTCTCAGCATGTGTATGAAATATAAATTCAAAAATCTGTGCCCAAGAAATATTTGTGGAGCCGGATTTTAATGAAATAAATCCTGAGACTATAACCAATATCCCTAAGAATAAAAACTTACGATTCATGATCTAATCTTTGAATTATTTTGCAAATTCGGTCAATTCCCAAAAGAAGCCTGGGGCCAGGTCTTGTGGCGATGTCTGGATCCACAAATTCAATAGCAGCTTTTTTGTGTTTAGATTTCCACTCACTTAAAGTTTGTTCTTTCAAGATAGTCGAATTAAAATGCTCTACAACCAGAATAAGTTTAAAATTTTTATTAAGAACACTTTCCCTCGAAACCTTGGGATAACCAGAAAGTGAATGATAAACATTATCGCCGCCGCATCTCTGGACCAATTCGTCAAGAAAGGTGCCACTTCCAACACTTATCACCGGGTCTGATTGAATAATAATAAGAGTGGGAAGACTTCTATATGACTTGTGATTAAAAGATTTTGAAATGGCAGCGCGCCAGTCACTGGCAAACTTCTGCCCTTTTTCCGGAGAGCCTAACCGCTCTGAAATAATAACCGCTGCTTTTGGAATTTCATCTAAGCTTTGCATTTTCAGAACTTGATTGGGGCGATTTTGCCGCTTTAGTTTTTCTTGCGCGTCTTCGGAACCTTCTGTGGGTATGAGAATAAGATCTGGATGCAGAGATATAATTTTCTCCATGTTAGGCTTGGAGTAGGGTCCAACTCTGGTAATTTCCTTTGCTGGTAGGGGAAAGTCAGAAAACTCACTGGTTCCAACAAGCTTATTCTCTAAGCCCATGGCAAATATAATTTCCGTAATGGCAGGACTGAGAGAAATCACTCTTTCCGCTGCACTAGATTGAATGGAGAAAAACATGCTAAGTATAATAGTGACCATTAGAAAATACCCATAATGCTGACCCTATAAGATCTCGGCGGTTCCGGATATCCCAAAGTGAGCACTCTAGATTGGTCAGTGATATTCAAAAAAGCAAAGCTCAAATTTAAATGCTCAAACAATGGGTGGTTCAAGAACATGTCCATCACAGTCCACCCCGGGATTTGGGTCATCTGTCCTGTGGAAATACTTCTGTCAAAATATGAAGCCCATGTCTCCGTTTGTAATCTCATTGAGAGGGAATGAAAGACCGTTTCTAGAAAAAAAGAAATCTGCGTTTCAGGGGATAAAATTAGGTTTTGACCTGAGTCCGCATTTTTATTTACTAGGTAATCTAGTTCACCGCCGAGCTTGGTTTTTTTTAAAAGTGTCCATGCGCTGATTTCAAATCCGCTGGCCACTGCTCGCCCAGTGTTTTTGGGGGAAAGGGTTCCAGCAGCTATAACTTGATTTTCAATC
>JBBQPV010000059.1:0-8265 GCA_038216925.1 Bdellovibrionia bacterium | reverse complement strand
CCTAAAATGACTTTAAAGCCAATTTCATGGAGCTCATCAGTTGTCATGGCCTTAACTGTAGCTTTAGTACCCACAGGCATAAAAACTGGCGTGTCTATTTGATTTTTATGTGTCGTAAGGCGTCCGAGGCGGGCATTTCCGTCTTGGTGCAAAAGCTCAAAGGATTTCATGCAATGACTGTTAGATCACCGTAAGAGAAAAGTCTAAATTTCTTTTCAATAGCTGCCTGATAGGCGGTTTTTATTTTTGCCAGCGCTGCGTCTTCCATGAGCCCCTGGCCCGCAAAACTTGCCGCTAGCAAAACCAGACTGGACGCCGGTTGATGAAAGTTTGTCAAAAGTCCGTCCACCACTTTAAATTCAAATCCTGGAGTAATAAATAAATCGGTCTCACCGGTAAATTCCTCTCCCCCACTTGATTCAAGGGCTCTGGCCACAGTGGTGCCACAGGCCCAAATCTTTCCACCGGAGGCCTTAGTTTTAATAATCGCCTCTGCAGTTTCTTTGGTGATGGCCACAGACTCCGAGTGAATTTTGTAATCACGGACATTATCAGTATCGATGGGAAAAAATGTTCCTCCACCTACATGGAGAGTAATAAAAGAAATTTGAATTCCCATTTTTTTTAATCTTAATAAATGACTTTCCTCAAAGTGCAGACTTGCCGTTGGCGCGGCCACAGATCCAAGCTTTTCCGCCCATGTGGTCTGATACCGCGTGATGTCCTCTAAATTATCTTCATGATTCTCTCTAAGGGCCAAAATATATGGAGGGAGCGGGACATGACCATAACGGGAAAGATATTCCTCATTATCAATGTCATCGAGAATTTCTATTTCCGCTGGTTTTCCGGGAACAAGAATGCGGGCCTGCACATCACCGGGTAAGGTGATGGCTTTCCCAGTTTTTCCCTTCAGCCCTTTTGTGAGAACTTGCCAGTGTTTTGGGCCACTGAGAGTTTTAAGAAAAAACACTTCCTTATTACCCATAATCAGCCGTGCTTTGAGCACCTTTGTATTATTTAAAACCAGTAAATCACCTGAATTAAATAATTGAAAAAAATCATCCCAAGATTTTTCTACAAATTGACAGCTTTTCTTCGGAATAAAAAATATGCGAGATTCCCCTCGAGGGCGAGGTTCCGTGGCGACAAGTTCCAGTGGAAATTTAAAATCGAGATCCGTTATTTTCATTAATTAACTTCAGCTGGGCCACGGGATAATAATGTTTTAATATTTGTCGGAAAGTTTTTCCCTCCGAAGCCATGGATCTTGCGCCCCATTGGCAGAGCCCACTGCCATGTCCGTTTCCACGTCCGGAGAATGTGACTGATGATTCATCAGAGGTCAAAGAAAAAAGTGTGCTTTTAATTTTATCAAACCCAATGAGTTGCCTGACTTCTTGACCACTCATGGTCAGGCGCTCCCCACCACCCGCCATGGCGATGAGGGCTGCCCGTCTGGACGGAGTTCTCATGGTGATTTGAATATCTTCTACTTTTCTGATGCGGAATTTGTCCCCTAATTTCTCAGCTAAATCATCTTTTGAAATTTTATAAATCCAAGTTCCACTGGCCCTATACTTACAATACTGATCTTTTGTAGTTCCAAATTTTACTTCCATACTTCCCCAAACGTTAGTGGGATCTTCCGTCTCACCGCCGCAGTCTGAGTGATAATAGGCTTTCAAAAAACTTTTTCCACTGACAAGCACCATATCTTTTGTGGATTCTAATACAGTACGGATTTTTTCTCTGAGACTGCTGGTGGATTCTGCGGAATAAACTTGGTCAAGAACATTGCCGTCCAACTGAAAAACTTCATCTTCTCTTTGGGCCAACTGAAAGAGCGTGTATGTTCTAGCTGCAATAGCCTGCGCTTTCAGGGCCTCTAGGGGCCAAGTGGGGGGCATTTCTCCAATGAGAACGCCCTCTAAGTATTTTTCAAAGCTGAGAGAAATCATGAGGTCTGCGGATTTAGAATTTTTAGCGGATAGATAAACAGGCGATGGATATTGATGGATACCAATTTTTATTTTGCCACTAGAACTAGTCAGTTTTAATATTTTCTCAGCAGTGCGGTTGAGATTTTCACCTTGCCTTAGAAACCACAAGCGCGCTCCGCCGATTTTTTTATTCTCTATAATCGCTGTTTGGTTTTTGATGAACGCGATTTGGTCTATGTCAGCAAGTCTTAAGCCTTGGATTTGTATGTCAGATGAATTTAATTTAAGGGGAAGGGCAATCGTGGCTATGCGCACTCGGACTTTAGGCGAGCTTCCCGCTTGGTTTTCCGCACGAGCGCTTTTTGGGAAAAATAAAAAAGTCGCTGTAAGGGCCGCAGTCATCCATAACTTGCGATTGAGAGAGTACACAGTTCTGTTATTAAAACTTAGGCGCAAAAAAAAAGCCAGCTCCCTAAGGGCTGGCTTTTCATGAAAGGCGAACTTTTATTTAATCAAGGGGTGCTGCATCCAGCGCCGCAACCTGAGTAATATTGTTGTTCAATGTATCGGGATTGAGAGGGTCCGGCATAACCACCAAATCCTGTTCCCGCACCAGCTCCAATTGTAAAGGATGCGCCAATTCCTGCTCCACCGTAAGGAACTTGGGGAAGGGCATAACCTAAGTTGTTGTTACCCCAGTATCCATATTGAGGCTGTTGTGGGGGATAGTATCCTCCTGGATTTTGTCCAGGAAATTGTCCGTTGGGGTACAAATTGGGATTGATTTGACCGTTCGCTGATTGAACGCAAGTCGCACCTTGCACATACCAACCTTGATTCATTTGGCAAGTTCCACCAATCAAGCATCCTTGTGCCACGGTTTGTCCGGGCATGGCGCAGGCAGTGGGAGTTGCTGCTGTTTGGTTATTGTCGTTATTTTTTCCGCAGGCAATAGCTACAAAGAGCACGCCCACGCTGAGACAAGATTTATAAAATAAGCTTCGCATAATATTACACCTTTCATGTGTGTTTAATAAGTTCGTTCGAATGTACTTATTACACATACCGTTCCAACCCAGGCTGCGTTCTGGACGCCAATGGAGTCTTTACGTTGCTCATTTCCTGAGCAAACCGGTGCCATAATTTGTCTCAAATGCCGTTTACGGGACTTAATTGACGTTCTAAATGTTAATAGTAGCAGCCGCGGTGGTCGACTTATTGCTCATTATATCCAATGTCATGATGTACGTTGTTGTTCAGATTCTCATGCTCAGTTTCCACGTCTTTGCTCAGCCAGGGTTTCACCAGCCAACTGATGTGAGCTTAAGTTCTCGAGTCTATCAAATTTGGACTTTGAGAGGAGACCTAAAGTCAGGAAAAGCTGAACTGGTAGAAGAAAAAAATTACCTCAGATTTTTAGAAAACTTGAACCTAAAATCAGAGTCACTTTTTACAGATAAAGCTTACAGCAGAGGTTGGCGAGAGCTTGCAGCCGTCCAACTATTTAATTGTGCGAAAGCCAGTGAACATCAATGCCTTATTCAATTGTCTATGGGTATGGGAACAGGGTTTACACTCAATGATGGGCACAAATTTGTAACTGTCCTTCACAATTTTCAGTGGGAGATATCGGTTCGGAAATCTGCCCTGGTGAATCCTCCACTTCTTATTTTAGATAGGAAAGATGAAATACTTTTTTCCAGTCGAGACAGATTGAATAAAGTTTTTGAAAACAGCGTTTTCTCTCCCGCCATAAAAGATATCGATGATTTTACTGTGATTGATTTGCCAGTCTCACTTCCTTATTTAGTCAGTGCTACGGATGGATGCGGCGTGGGTTCAGCGATTTTAAATTTAGGGTACCCTATTCAAACTATTAATAGAAAAACTTATGGCTATGGCGATTCTTCCGGAGATGGCCTCTGGGCCACCCGTGGCGTGGTCTTGGGAAAAGAGATAGCCCGGGAAAAGATAAAATCCAATCGGGATTTGTGGCCGCCAGGAACAGAAAATCAAGCGCTCATGTTTAGTGATGCTGACCTTGAGCGTGGCATGAGTGGAGGCCCTATCCTTAATTCCCGCGGTGAAGTCTGTGGGCTCCTGAGTTCGGGAATGTACAAAATGTTTGGCGGATTTTCCGTCGGCCCACTAGTGAGCAAAATTTTGCAGGCCATTCAATGAATTGGCAGATTGCGACTCTTTTAATTACCTTAAGTTTTATCTTCACCTCGCCTAAAGCTAATTCTGGCTGCATTGATTTAGTTTTAGGCTTACGGGGCACGTCCCCATTTTATGGTGACCTGCAAAACAGTAAATACAATGGCATTGAAATTCCAGAAAAAGAAACTCGAGAATTTTTTTATAGTTCTAAGATGTATAATCAATACCGGGAAGAATTAGCGACGCTGATAACAGAAACTTTGTGGCTCAGTCCCTTGAGTCCTCAAGAAACCTTAAAGCGCATTCAGAGATTTCCCAGAACTGGATGGGATGATGTAGATCGTCGTATTGACATTATATACGCTCAGACCGCTATTCTCAAAGGCATCAGTGATCAAGAAGTGATTTCAGAAATGAAGCGTCTTACGTTTCAGGATCATAGATATTGGCAAAATAAATTTCTCCAAACTTTGATTTGCCAACAAGCTATCCTGGAAGGGTCTACGTTTAATGAGGTAGCTAAATTTATAGAAGATCCTAAAAATGTGGCTCCCTCTGACTGGGGAGTAACAGATGCAGACCGAGTCCGTTCTCTCATTTCCCGAGCAACTGGAATGCCCATTAAAGCTGTGATGGAAGTATCCAGTCATTATCCAAATGTTGGAATCACTGAAATGGATAGAGTGTTTAGGCTGAGAGCGGTGCTTTGGCGTCTGGCCTTGCCAAAGCGACAAGTTCAAAGTCAGACCATTTAGTTTTGATCATCCATTTTATTGCAACAACCTGGAGAAGAATTCCACCAACCATCATCACATACCAAATGAGAAAAAACTTTCCCATGAACCCTGGCATATTTGCAGGATTCATAGGAACTCCCGCTTGAAACGGCTGAATGAATTTCATCACGGGGATGAAGACCATCATCAATGGGATCAGAAGGACCCACGCTCTCCACACAAAGCTCCACCAAATTTTCAATGCTCTAGGTAATGTGATTTCAATTTTTGTCATGGAGCCATCTTCACACATTAAACTTTAATTTGTCACTGAGGATTCTTTGGACAGTGGGGAACCGATTAAATGCTACTACACATGGGTACAGGTTTTGCTCTTTAGGTTTGTCATGAAGATACGTAAAAAATTATTAGTCGTAATGATGTGTTTTATGGGCAGTGCAGCTTTTGCGGATTCAGCATTAGTAGTGGGTATGAAGGCCTATGCAGAAAAATCTGTCCCCACTGATAAAATTCTCCATGATGGGAAGGCATTTAAAGAAAATGCTCCGTTTGCCGGTTCGCCTTATTGGAGTTCGTGTGAAGTGAAAGATTTTTTTAATGGAAGTAAATCCGGATCCGGGTACACGGTTCAGCCATACGCCTCACAAAAGGAATTGCGCATCTTAGGAATGAACACCATGGGACGTTCCGCCATGTTGTGGCTGGGCTTTATTGACCATGAATCCAGAACTGTTTCCTTAGCGTTAGTAGATTGTTCTATCAGTAGTTTTTCTAGAATTAGTAATGAAGAAACTGTCCGAGAACAAACCAATGGATATTTGAAATTTCATGAAAATTTAAAAGTTCTCACACCCGAAGAAATCCAGCTCATGAGGCAGCAAGTCAGTGCGGTTATTCCCGGCAGCGTAAGCTGGGATTTACGGTGGCATAAGTAAGCAGTTTCCCCAAATTGACAGTTTTCTGTCATTTCACATTTCCAAAAAACATTCGCTCTAGCGAACCTAAATTTTTTCAACACTTGTCTGGAAAGTTTTTCACGCGCGCCAAATCCCATTCTCAAAAACCCAGTCAGAACTTCGGAAATTGCCGCACGCGTTAGTCCGCTCTACGGACAACTGGCACAAGTTCTGCTCAGGGAACTCCCTTAAGTTATAACTATTTAATTCGCACGTTCGTGCAAAAGGAGATTCTCGTGAAAGTTCTTAGTTTTTTAATCGCCGCAGCCCTGTTGGTTTCTTTCAGTGGAACAGTTAACGCAAGCCCCAAAGCTAAAACCGTCAAAGCTAGCACCTGCTATGTGAAAAAAGACGGCGTTCTTTGGTCCTATTACACTGGAGCCGTTGAAGGGGACAGATTTTTCTCTGACATGGCAAACCTTTCTCAAAGAGAGAGAAGCTGCGTTATCGCCAAAATTTATAGCGAGCCCTATAGCGGACGCATCTATGTTCAAGGTCGTCGTTTAGCAAAAGCCCTTGGCAGCATGTCTGACGCCGAAGTCCGACAAGTTGTCCGTAACGCTGGATTGACTGGTGAGTGCTCACGATACAGCTGTGTTGAGTCACGTTACTAATCAGTAATTTTTTTACGATCACACGGGGCGAGATCCTAAAAAGGTCTCGCCCTTTTACTCTGGGGAGGGCGAAAATTGTTATTTAAATCAGCAATTATTTCCCTCGTCATTGTCCTCCAAGTTTCAGTAAGTCAAGCAAACCGCATCCCCACCACAGAAGCTCGAAAATCCAGAATCACCCTTCTTCCCACCACGGCAGCACAATGGGCAGCGGTGCAAAACATGAAATTGACCACCAATTTGGTGATTAATTTTCCCACAAATCTTTTTCAACAAGAAACAGACGTTTTTTCATACATCATCAATCGACTTCCGGAACATTTTCCCGATGTGGATTTTCAACAACGTCGCTGGGGACTTTTTTCCCCAATGATGACATTCCCGAATATGACTTTAGAAGAAGCCAAAACTTTAATCACCGCCATTCAAGAACTCACCGCTGAAGACCTAGCTCAAGCTCAGCTTTTAGAAGAGGTGCGAGTTTTTGATCCCGAGCATGTGGAATTTGAAATCCTAGAAAACGAACTGGTTCTGCTTCCCCATCCTGACTTTGTTGATTGGCAGAGGAGGTTTCGAGAACTTCTCATTGCCAAATTTCCAAAGCAGTCACTAAGGCCAATTTCAATTCCCGTTGTGACGATTCCAAAATCAATGACCGCCCTAAAAGCTGAAGCCTTGCCCCACGCTCTGAAAGAATTCTTTAAAAAGACGGCCCGCGAGTTCAGTGAAAAAAACCATCATCCTGGTGTAGTGAAATTTGATATTCACACGTCGCCCCTGGAACTGGTCACTACTCCCCAAAATGAAAATTTCCCTCCCATAGCCCTTTTCACGCTGAAAGCTGATAAAGAAAACAATCGAATCACCAGCGCTCCGATCGGCGGCTGGGTTGTGAGATCGAAAAATCAAGAAGAGAGAGTGGCACAAAACGGAATCATAGAAATAGACACCGAGGCTTTTCTCCACAATCATCCTCGCCCCTACAGAAAATATCTACCCGGTATGACAACAAGAAGTTGGTTTCCGGGTAAAAGAGATTTCACACCTTATGATACAGAACTTTTCATGGGACTTCTGCCCGAGCCGTTGAAATCTATTTACCAAAGAGACTTAGACAAAATCGCCCCAGGACTTTTGCCGTCAAGAATTGGGAATTCCCAACTCTTTGTTCCCTCAGAAGCGCATCCCATGCTTGACCCTGACAAAGGTTATCCATTTATTGAAACCATCAGAGATTTAGATATTCATTCCAGTTCAAAAATTTCTCAGGGATTTTCTGTGTACGGCTCTTCCACCAGAGCAGAACTCAAATACCCCGGTGACGTGGATATTTTACTTAATAGCCTCATTCACGTCCCAGAGAATATTGAAGACTTTGCGGCGGCAGAATCTTACGCCATCAATACATTTATTGAAGAAGTGCTGGGACATTTTATTAAACTCTCAAAAGCAGGGAAAGTTCATTTTAGTGAGCTTCGCATTGGCTCTGATAAAACTATGGGCATCGTGGAAGAAAACGTAGACCCCGTCACCGCTTTTGACACCAATCCCTATCTTTCCGAGGAAGATGTGATTAAGGGGAACTACATTGATCGCACGGGACGGCGGTGGTCACTTTACGATTTGGTCGCTCTGGGTGATTTTATGAAAGGCAAATTAGATTTCTTTCCAGGCAATGGAAAATCTCGCCGAGAAATTTCTTTGCAGTTCTTAGCTGGCTTTGATTGGAAAGGGCATACGTATTTTCTGCGCCGAAATGGACTTAAAGGCGCCACTTCATCTTTATTAAGGACTGCAGTTTATTACGGACCTGAAAGCTATGCTGTGTCGGCTCTTCTTGACCGTCCCACAACTT
>JBBQPV010000058.1:0-8280 GCA_038216925.1 Bdellovibrionia bacterium | reverse complement strand
AAAAGCGTGTTTCAGAACTAGTAGAAAAAGCTGTGTGGAAAATAGTTCCTGATTTAGCAAGTCAACTCATCAAAGAAGAAATCCTCCGTCTGACCTCAGAGAAGTAAATGGAAAAAAGTTTAGAATCACTCATTAGTCTTGCCTTACAAGAAGACATGCCCGCTGGGGATATAACAACCGATTCCCTTCACTGCGAAAATAAAATCGGTGTGGCCAAATTAATTGCAAAATCCCGCCAGGTGTTATCCGGCATGGAAATTTTCGAAACGGTTTACAAAAAAGTAGATCCTCACGTGCAAGTGACTTGGCACAAAGTGGAAGGCGATTCCGTTGAAAAATCTACTGAGATTGCTACAATCAAGGGCCCGCTTGCGTCTTTACTGAAAGCAGAAAGAACGGCTCTTAATTTTATGGGGCACCTCTGCGGTATTGCCACGCTGACGGCAGATTTTGTGAAGGAAACTAAGGGCACAAAATGTAAAATCACAGACACAAGAAAAACCACTCCCAGTCTGAGATCTTTAGAAAAACGTGCCGTTATCCATGGTGGCGGAGTCAATCACCGCATGAACTTGTCTGACGCTGTTTTAATAAAGGAAAATCATATTCGAGTGGCGGGCTCTATCACTCAAGCGGTGAAACTGTGCCGGGAAAATAATCCGGGTAAGTCCATAGAAGTGGAAGTGACCTCAGAAAATGAGATTCGTGAGGCTCTGACTTCAAAAGTGAATAGAATCATGCTTGATAATATGAGTTTAGAACAAATGGTTGCCGCTGTGAAAATCATCAATGGCGCAGCAGTCATTGAAGCCAGTGGAAACATGACCCTGGAAAGAATTAAAGCTGTGGCACAAACTGGTGTGGATTTTATTAGCGTAGGCGCAATTACTCATTCAGCGCCTTGTTCAGATCTCAGTGTCCTACATGAATAAGTTTTCACTTAACGTTCAAAACATATCACCTTGGCAAGTTTTGCATTTTAAAGAAATCCCAAGCACCAATGATTATTCCAAAAAAAATATTTTAAATCTTCACGTCCCAAGTTTAATCACTGCGGACCATCAGACGGCAGGGAGAGGCCGAGGAGCTCACACTTGGGAAGACGAATCAGCGGGAGAGCAATTTCTTAGCACATGGGTACTGGGACTGGGGCGGAACAATCCAGATCCCCGCTGGACTATGGCCATAGGGTTTTTAATTTTCAAATGTTTAGAAAAAGCCTGGCCCGAACTTCAGGTTTCAGTTAAGCCACCCAATGATATTTTTGTTAAAGATAGAAAACTTGCAGGCCTTCTTGTTGAAACTGTGACAGAAGGCGGAAATCTTTTTCTTGTCATTGGGTTAGGATTAAATGTTTTCAGCAGTCCGCACGCCCACAAAAATACGGCAATCAGCTTGGCCGATAAATTGGAGTCCCTAACTGAAAAAACTTGGCAGGAATTTCTAAGTTTAATTGCCGAGGAATTTTTGAATTTTCAAAAGTTTGTATCCTCTCCAAACTGGCTTTCCGCCATCAGCAAGGACCTGATTTCAGCGATGAATCGTCATCCGGATCGAAAATTAAATCCTGTCCACAGTATAGCCGCCACCGGCAGCATTCAACTAGATCAGGGTTACTTGAACTGGCTAGAACTTTGACAGTAGGTCTTACTTCAATCATTTCAAAGGGTTAAATCACAAACGCATTCTCATCTGGTGCCATAATTGGTCCCAAAACCAAATTAACACATGCCCGCGGAGCCTGAGGTATGCCTAGACCACCTGGCACGGGGGTTGCTCTAGACCTATGTAACCCCCTGGGCGGCTTGGTATACCCCCTTTACCCCCTTACCCCTACCAAGTCGCCTTTTTTTTCTGCACAATATAACCATGTCACTAAAAAATATTTTCTCTCTGGTTTTGATCCTTCTTTTTTCCGTTCAAACTTTTGCAAAATTAAAAGTACTCATTGATCCCGGTCATGGCGGTGAAGATCAGGGTGCAACTCATAATAATGTGAAAGAAAAAACTGTTACCCTGGCTGTCGCGAAACTTCTATTTGAAGATTTAAAAATGGATTCGAAATTTCAGCCCCTACTTACCCGCACGGCTGATCAATTTGTTGCTCTAGATGACAGAACAAAAAAAGCTGAAGACTCTCACGCCGATGTTTTTATCAGTATCCACGCCAATAGCTCTCCCGCCACCAGTGCTAAGGGCACGGAAATTTATTTTGAAAGTCAAAACCCCACAGATGAAGAAAGCTTTTTCTTAGCTAACCGAGAGAACAACGTAAAAGCCGGCCCCTCGGAAGAACCTTCCAAATCCGATTTAAAAAATATTTTAACAGATTTAAATCACAGTAACCACATGACGATGAGTTCAGTCTTATCCCAAAATTTATTAGAAGCTTTGCAGAAAAATCTTCAAATTAAAACTCGAGCCATCAGGCAGGCCCCCTTTAGAGTTTTAGGAGTAACTATGCCAGCAACTCTCATAGAGTTAGGGTTTTTGAGTAATTCGAAAGAAGCTCAATGGCTCACATCTCACGCTACCCAGAAAAACATAGTGACGGCCATTCACAAGGGACTCATTGTCTATAAAGAAAAGTTGGACAAACTAAACGCCAAGCCCTAGGTTAAAACTATCCTAAGGAGAAATCATGTCCCGAACTAATAATCGTGCACCCAATGAACTTAGAACAATAAAAATTACGCCCCGTTATACTGCCTTTGCTGAAGGGTCTGTCTTGGTTGAGTTTGGCAGAACACAAGTGATCTGTACCGCCTCTGTTGAATCCGGGGTACCGCAATTTTTGAAGGGAACCGGCAAAGGTTGGGTGACAGCAGAGTATGGCATGCTCCCCCGTTCTACTCATACTCGTATGAGACGGGATAAAGCAGCGTCATCTGGACGGACGCAGGAAATTCAAAGACTCATAGGAAGAAGTTTAAGAACAATAACGGATCTTCAAGCACTGGGTGAAAAACAAATCACCGTAGATTGTGACGTCATTCAAGCAGACGGCGGCACTAGAACGGCAAGCATCACCGGTGGTTTTGTGGCTTTGGCTTTTGCACTTAAAAAACTTCAGGATGACAAAATGCTTCTTAAGTTTCCGTTAAAAGATTATGTCGCCGCTGTCAGTTGCGGCATGATCAACGGGGAGCCTAGGCTTGATATTGATTATGATGAAGATTCAAAAGCAGAAGTAGATATGAATTTTGTGATGACCGGCCGTGGCCTCTTTGTTGAAATCCAAGGGACCGCAGAAGCAGAACCTTTTAGTGATCAACAAATGAAATTAATGACTGATCTTGCTAAAGAAGGTCATAAGCAGTTATTTGAAGTTCAGCAAACTCACATTGGAAACTTTTTTAAAATACCAAACGTATAAAGGACGGTAAATGCCCCAAGAAATTTGGATTGCCACACATAACCGGGACAAGTTTAAAGAAATCAAAGAACTGATGAAGAGTACCCAGCTAGAAGTCCACGGAGCGTTTGAAATGCCCCATTACTCTCAGCCTGCGGAAAATGGAAAAACTTTTCAAGAGAACGCTCAAATTAAAGCTAAAAGTTTAAAAGCTATGAAACCTGAAGCCTGGGTCTTATCCGATGATTCTGGTTTGGAAGTTCAGGCATTAGATAATTTACCCGGAGTCCACTCCGCCAGATACGCTGGCCCCACTGCTAGGGACATTGAAAACACATCTAAATTATTAAAACACCTTGCCATGCGAGCACCCGGTGACGCTCGTCATGCCCAATTCAAATGTGTTTTATGTTTGATTTCTCCCTCTGGCGAAGAAAAATATTTTGAAGGTGCCCTAAAAGGAACAATCAGTAAAGACATGCGCGGCAAAACTGGCTTTGGTTATGATCCCGTATTTATTCCGGAGAATGAAACCAAAACTCTGGCGGAATTGGGGATTGCGGTAAAAAACAGATTGAGTCACCGTGCGCAAGCTTTGAAACAAGCGGTGAGCTTCTTAACTTCCCTTTAATATTTACAAGTATTGGATAAAATACTTCGAGCCCAGGCTTCATTACGCCCAATGGTTTGCGCATCAGGTAAATCTCTCAGCATAGATTCTATAAACGTCATCCAAGCGTCATCAGTATATATTTCTACTAGAGATTTTTTTAATTTACAAAAAGTAGAGAGTTGACTGAGTTCAAGCCAACCATTTTTTGTTTGAGCAGATACTGGCGCTCGGGTGCCCCAAGCTCCTCTGACCATCATCTCCATGGAAGTTTGAATCCACCGGTGGGTCATGTCGTCTTTTATTAGTTCTGGTTTGCACTGGGTTCCTAATTCGTCTAAGTACCCTAGCATTTTTTCCACCGCTGATAAAAACGGCAGACATCCACCCATCTCCGTATGCTCTTTACACAGAGCTAGATTTTTTAAAAAATTTTTGGTTTGTTTTTTAACCGAATCAAAATAAACGTCTTTTTTTGAATCGCAAACCGTATGAGGAGGATTAAAATACATAATTCCCGCAAGACCAATCACGAGGCCCAAGAAAACTCTAACTCCGTCATTTTTTAGAAATGAGAACATTTTTAAATTTTGCAATTAATTGGTGGAGATTACAAGTAATCGGTTAACGATATCCCTAAAGATGCAGAAGTATTTGCGTACCCTGGGGCGCTATCATAACCAAATGTGAAGTCTAAGATCCAAATCTTTGATTCTACTCCCAGGGTCCAGTGCTCACGGGCTCTGTGTTGTTCTACTCGTGGCTGCTCCACGTAAACTCCGGTGCGGATCCATGCATTCACCCAAAATCTGTCCACGAACTGATGTTGTAGTCCGAGTCTGGGAACAAGAAGGCTTGAATTTTTGGAAAGGGTTTGAACCCCCTGATACTGGGAATCTATGAATGCGGAGAGGTCATTAGTGTTAGTCCACCAGTCAAGTTGAGTTGTAATCAGGGTTTTTATTTCCGGTATTTTTAGCGCCAACCCGTAGCGCGTGATGGATGGAATTTTCACTGGTGCTATGCCATTACCAACAGGTGAAATAGTGGGCGGGTTACTCAGTGAATAGACTCTTGTTGGCTCCCACCCTAGGCACATAATAGTCCGCTCTGTGGTCTTCCAAGCGAGGGATATTCCCATGTCTGCACTATTTGTAGCTTGCTCATTTCCTACAGTTCCACCGCTGGGATCTTTAAAGCCATAATATTTCTCGCTCACACTTCGCAATATTAATAACGGAGCAATGGCAAAATCTTTTGTGAATTTAAATCCCGCCAGTATTCTGGTTTCAGCAATAGTGAGGGCAGAATTGGCGAAGGCTGGGTTATCTGGTCCCTCTGAGAATGGCGTTCCCGTGCCGATGGCGAGAGACGCTTGATTATCAAAAGTGTAGGACATGGAAAATGTGCTGTAACCGGATCTAAATGTAGTTTCCACATTGGATTGTGGAGTTGGTTCTGTGGAAAAAGATTGGCCTTGGGTTAAAACCACATCAATGCTGGAATTTGTAAGCGGGATCATGGCGGGAATAATCCAAATGGAACTGGCATCATTTTCCACCGCCGCAAAAGCACCACCCATGGAAATACTTCTGGCGCTGCCTTGTGCAAATGTTCTGTAGGCTCCGTAGGTGATGGCGTGAACTTCTGAAGTGAAAAATAATATGAGCGCCAGGATTAATTTTACCATTGGCCCTTCCACGCTATGGTGAATGATCGGCCATAATATCCTTCTTCAAAAAAATTCCAGATAGCGGAACTTGAGTTATCGGGCCACCGGAAAAGTCTGTCTGCCATACTTAGAGATACTTCGCTGGCTTCAGTGATTTTCCATCCGACGGTAGCATCAAAAATGAGATAGGTGGGTGCGCCGGTGGGGACAAATCTGGAACTGTCATAGGAGCCGGCTATTTTTGTTTCTGCTAGTGACTGCTCCGCTTTTAAGTTTGTTGCCAAGGATACGGTGTGGGCATGAAATAATTTTTTTCTTATTCCTATGAGTAAATCCAGTGAGGGGGGATATATTAATCCGATGTTACTGGGCTGAGAAAATTCAGTGAGTGATCTTACCGTTAATCCAATTTCTGCTTGTGGTTCCACGATGCTCCATGGAATGGATTCATGTAGGCCCACTCTTGCACTCCAGTAGCGGAAGAATTCTGAGATGTAACCGCTAGCATTGAATACGGAGATTCCTAGATCCAGGATGTACCACCTGCCCGTATCAAAATTTCCGTACACAAGTTGTCTTGCTCTGATCATGGGTCTGTCATATCCACCGAAGCTGAGGTTGTTGTCTGTGTTACTGGAGCTGGATGCAAAGCTGTTTGAGAGGAGGGACCCGTAGCGAGCCAGGATTCTGAAGCGAGCTCCAATTTCAAAGTACGGCGAGATCAGCGTGGCCGCTTCAAAGTCAGAGATGATATTTCCGCCCGCATATCCAAGCTGCTGTTGCCCCCGCTGGCTGAGTTTGAGGGCTGAGCTTTGCTCTGGAGAGTAGACGGGATCTATTTTTGCGTGTGCCCCGTTCTCTGTGATGAGCGTGAATATGGCGATTATTGTTATTAATCGGACTATGGTCCTTATTGGGGTAAGGGTCTGGTTAGTTGGTTTGGTTTTTCCGGGTGGCCTGGCTGGCCCGGGTAGTTTGGCTAGGGATTTTGTCATGGGCGCCAGACTAAACTCGAGCGGAGGTAGGATCAATGGAAAAGTAGATTATCCCCGGTTTTGGCGTCGGTTTGCTGACATTTCAAACAACTTTTATTTTATCATTGGGGATTTTCTCAGTTATGTCGAAATGAATCAGGGGGACATCTTGATTATTTCCAAACTCATCAAACACTTTAAACCCAACTTCAAACTTCCCGAATGGTTTACCATTCCACCTATTCCCAAGTCCTTGCAGGAAAAGTATAGAGCCGAGAGGATTGCAGCGACTAATCAGAAAATGAATTTTACGCTGCTATACTTGGGTTGGGAGCTATTTCTATTGTTCTGGTCTGTAGATATAATCTTCGCCCCCAGTAAGATGTATCTAAGCATCTTAATTAGACTCACCACTATACCTGTTTTCTACGCACTCTACTTTTTTCGAAATCTAACTATTTTTAATCGTTTCCCATATTTTAGATATATTTTATTCTGTTGGTATTGCATGACAATCTGTCACATTTTGACCCCCATCAACACAAACAGAGTAACTCAACATCAATACTTTAGTGGTTACCATTTAGCTCTATTTATATTGTTAAGTCTGCTTGAGGGCCCTCTCTCAATTGCGGTTTATATTTTATTATATAGTTATATTCCTTATTTTATATACTCGGCATACCAAGGACTCACTGCCGCAGAGTGCATTTATGACATAAATATGGCAATTGGCGTTTCAATCGGTGTATTGGGTGCAAAGCTGCCACACTACAGAACATTAGCGTTAGAATTTTTAAGCCGCCAACAAAATGAAAACGATGCGCGAATCGGTGAAAATATTTCCCAAATTAGTCATGACACTAGATCGCCACTCTTAGCATTAAGAGCCCTGCAGCAAGGATTTTTTCCAGAAGACAAAGGGAAAGAGATTTTAAAGACGTCCGTTGGAAGATTAATTGAGTTAGTAGAGGACATTACTCAATCTGCAAGCTCATTGCACTTGAACATCCAATCACACCAGTTAAAGTCATTCCTTGAAGATTGCGAAGAATATTCAATCTTTTTACATCCTAAGAGCACACTAGTTTGGAGAGTGGAAGTTGGTAAAGACGCGCATTCTTTTGATAAAAACAAAATCAAAAGAGTAATAATAAATTTAATTAATAACGCCGTTAGAGCATCTGCACAGTGTTCCGATCCAACAGTGTTTGTGAATGTAAAAATTGAAAATGGATTGGTTCAAATAACTGTCCAAGACAATGGTCCGGAAGTTAATTTGTCCTCTAACATTTTTGACAAGGGACATTCCAAATTCGGCAGTACTGGACTCGGACTTCACTTCTGTAAGCAGGTCATCTTAGAACATGGTGGGGCCATTTTGGGTCGCCGAAAATTTAACCTGACGGAATTTGAGATAACGTTCTAACGATTCCATCCTACTCTTAACTCGGCCGAAGCGTTTTTCCCGTCGTCAATAATTTTCCATTTCAACCTCATTAAATATGTCCATTCTGTCGACATGAACGCGAGGGATTAATCGATGATTATGTATTTGAAAACTCTTTTACGCCAGTCACTCGTTTTAAAATTGTTTTCATTCCCTCCGATCCCTCTGCACTTAAGGGGACAGTACGAACTGCAGCGCATTCAAACTGCGATTGATAAT
>JBBQPV010000057.1:0-8351 GCA_038216925.1 Bdellovibrionia bacterium | reverse complement strand
GGAATCTGGGCATGCTCACAAAAACTTTGACAATCAGATGGCGGGTGCGGCGTTTGAAAAACTACAAGAGTACTACAATAAACTGCAGGCATTTTATGAGGTTCATCAGCAAGCATACAAAGATTTTGAAATGGATTTAAGGCAACAAGTGATGTTTGTACGCCTGCCGGACATAGATCAAGATATAAATGACTTAAAAGGTTTGAAAAAAATTGCACAAAGAATCAGTGTTGCTGCGGGAATACATTCATGAAAATAATTATTATGCTGGTGTTGGCAGTGTTGTTTTCCGGATGTGCGGAGAGAGAACTTAGAAAAGTTGATGGCCATGAAAGAACTTTGTATGAACACGGAATTGATGCTTTGGGCGCTGGAGAATATGCAAAAGCACAGGACTTTTTCACGAAGCTCCTTCAGGAGTTTCCAACAAACCGATGGCTATCTAGCAGCTATTATAATTTAGGATTTTCACTAGAGAACCAAGGAAAGTATCCTGAAGCCATCGCACAATATAAAAATGTGATTGATTACTACCAGGGTATTCATTCAAGGGAAGAAACTGAGGCCTTGTACCGGCTCTCTGTTTGCTATGAGGCACTAAATGATGATCAAAGGGTTGTCCTAACGCTATTACAGTTAAAAAATGGACTTCGATTTTTGAGTCGAGAAATTGTAGAGGCAGAATGGCCGGCGCGGCTAGCTGGGGCATACGCAAGACAAGGACGCGTAGCAGAGGCGCAGGAATATTATACTCAGGCGCAGCTTGAATTAAAGAAAACCAAACATGCTTTGGGAAATGATCAACTTCGCTGGCTGCCAAAAACTTATTACAGCATGGGACATACGCCGGAAGCCCGGTTGAAATTTCAAAATCAAACGGAACTGGAAGGTTTTCTCTCAGGAATGGAAAACTCTCAGGTTTGGTTACTAAAAGCTGCGGAATCAAAAGTTTCACCGTGGAGTGAGAAGGCGTCTGAGGAACTGATTGCTACGTTAGATGTAGATTGGAATTATATCGATAGGCTTCCCCCAGAGAATTCTGGGGACGCAATGCTGGCCTTGAAAAAAAAGCAGATTGAGCAAAAGGCTTTAGCTACAAGACTGGATACAGTTTTACAAAATTTAAAGACAGAAAAATCTCCCGATAGTTCGGCCACTTTGGTTTTTTCACACATTAAAGATTTGCAAAAGAGAATAGACTTACTCATTGGTGGGAAAGAAGTTCAGGATCAACCTACTGAGGAGAATAAAGCGCGGCACTCTGAAAAACAACGGGGCCGAATGCGGAAATGAAAAATTTTATCAATGGTTTTGCTACTTATTTTAAAGGACTGGTCTTTTCTTTTTCAAATAAAAGAATTCGTAAAATAATATTTTTCGCTGCATTTATTGACGTGACTATTTTCATCGTGGTTTTGTTCTCAGCGTCTTTTAGATTGGGGCCTTTTTTGGCCTCCCATTTAAGCGATCCGCACATTTGGTATCAATACCTCTATTATTACGCAGTCTATCTTCTTGCACTTATTGGCATCTTTTTTATGTCGGGACTGGTTGTATATTTCATTTCCACAGTTTTTATGATCCGCGTTGGAGATGTCCTTTCTAGAATTACTCTAGAAAACAGAGGAGTGGGAATTTCCGGATCACAAAAGCGCTCGGTTGCCGTTGTTTTGAAAGCCATTTCTTTAACGGCTTTGACTACGATCACTTTTTTTATTTCACTCATTCCTGGGTTGGGAATAATCGGACTCCTTATGAGCTCAGTCTTACTTACCTTTGACATGATGGATTATGGATTTGACCATATTGCACTTTCTCTTCCACAAAGACTGGAATTCTTTAAGAAAAATATGGCTAGTGTCCTCGGGTTTTCAGCAGGGTTGATGATTGTAATGACAGTTCCGGTAATCAATGTTTTATTGCTGCCAGGTGGGGTAGTGGCAAGTAGTTTTCTGTTATCAGAAATCGTTAAAAACGAGGCCTAAATTATGAAAGAATTAATTCACAAGCATTTGGTGCAACACAAAAATAAATTAGATAAGTGGTTGTTGGAAAAAAGTCAGGGCCTTGATTTTCCAATTTACACCTCCGTTGATATTAGAGACGGCGGGGTGAAGCTTGCAAGCGTTGATGCTAATATTTTCCCGGGTGGGTTTAATAATATCTGTGATGTGGATATTCAGTCAGACCAAGCGCTTATTAAGAAATATCTTTTAAGTCACTACAAGAGAAGTGAACTTAAAATTTTACTTCTGGCTGAAGAACATACATCTAATAAATATTATTGGGAGAATATTAAGACTTTAAGTGATCTTCTTGTTTCCGCTGGTTGTGATGTTCGTGTGGGAGTACCAAAAGATTTTGAAGGAGTATTCCCGGTAACAACTCCGAAGAACGCTACTATTTCTGTTTATTCTGCCCGCAGGAAAGGCAATACAGTAGTCACTTCTGACGGGTTTACACCCGAGCTAGTTGTGAGTAACAATGATTTTAGTAATCCCTATTCTGACTGGATCCAAGGACTTGAAGTTCCAATGAATCCTTCTCGGGAGTTGGGATGGTTTAGAAGAAAAAAAAGCGATCATTTTTTATTTTATAATAAGCTTGCCACTGAATTCTCCAACATAATAGACGTGAATCCATGGACATTTACCGTAAAAACCGAACTAGCCCAAGTTGATTTTTCCGATTCCGCGACGGTGGAAGCACTTGCCCAACAAACTCAAAAATTTATTGACGGCCTAAGTGAAGAGTATAAGTCCACCAATCGGGGATGTTGTGATCCTGTTGTTTTTATAAAAAATAATAGGGGAACCTACGGAATGGGAATCTTGAGCGTCAGATCTGGCGAGGAACTCTTGGATCTAAGTGCAAAAGAGAGAAAAAAGATGGGTTACTCAAAGGGCGGGGAAAATGTGCAAGAGGTCATTATTCAAGAGGGAATTCCCACGCAAATTTCTTCTGACGGCGTTACGGCAGAACCCGTGATATATCTCATTGGCCAGGATCTAGCTGGAGGTTTTATGAGAACCCATAAAGACAAAGGTCCAACTGAAAATTTAAATAGCCCCGGTGCGGTATTTAAAAGACTTTGTATGTCAGATCTCATGGTTGACGTAGAAGGTGCGAGGCTAGAAAACGTTTACGGCACCATCGCGAAATTAAATGTTCTGGCCATTGGTCTTGAAGCCCAAGCAGTTGGAGTAAAACACAGTTTGGCGATTTAGAATCACCACAAATAGTCCGAAAAATAAGAGTGATAACTCGGGCTATTTCTATCATCCTACTTTTAAGTTTTTCTACTCAAGCCCTTGCCGTCGAATCCACAGCGCCACTTTTTTCTTGTGAGAATTTTGTTCCAGATAAAAATGCAGTAATTGATCCCAAAGCAAAAGCCGTACTAGACAGGCAAATTAAAGACCGGGCACTGCGTTTAAAGCTTGAGGGAATTTTTGATATTGCTGTAAGTGGTACACAAAAATGGATAAATATTCCTGGGTTTACATGTGACCGGGGTCTTAGCGAACACTACTGGGCCTCTCGAGACGCGGCAAAATTAATTCTTTCAAATACGTCTTCGTCGGTTTTAGAAATGCAGCGGCAAAAACTTATAGCATCTAGACTCCAAACGTATTTGAAAATTCACGACGATATAGATCAACTTGGCAGTCTTAGAAAACAGCTTAGTTATTTGGAAAAGAAAACTTTTGTGACTATTGGCGCGGGTCGAGCGCGCGGAGATGCAGAAGCACAAAATCTTAAAGATGAAATCTCTAGATTAGAAAAGAAGCTCATTGACAAAGACGTGATTTTTAATAATCCAGAACTATTTGAACCAAAAGACGCCATGTCGTCAGACATAGACATCGTTGGACTTGGCAGAAGCGTCGGACCTTATTCTCCAAATGATCTCTATAAAAACATTGAACGCTGGTTTTACAGAAATTATTCCACCTCAGTGCCAACTGATGCCTACGCGGGTCCAATGACTGACACCCTTCCAATTCCTACCGCTATATTGAACATCCCCAAAGATGAAAAGTACGTGGCGGAGTTAACAAAAAAACATTTTAAAGATCTTGATGAGATGTTTAGTAGAAAATTTAATAAAATGTTTATAAGCGCTCACGAAGAACTATTTGGAATGTGCAAGGATGACTCTAAAGAATATTATTTTAATGATGGATTAGTCAGTTTAGCCGCTGACGAATTATTGCAGTCAAAAAAATTATCTGCACCGGAAATAAATAAGGCCTATTCGGAAATTTGCACGGAGCGGATTCAGATTGCAGCAGACAATAAGGTACGCCAAAAACGCGCCGAGTACCTGTCTGTAGCGAATACTGTTTTGACTGTGGTGAGTATATTTTTTATCGGTACGGCCGTGGTGACTAAAATCGGAGGCGCCTTGGTTAAAAGAGGCCTGGTACGCTGGTCTGCACGTGTAGCAGAGATTGGGTCCAGAGTCAGGATACATGGCGCACATTTAAATAGTGCGGTAGGTGCGGTTTTTGCCGGGACATTGGTTGCCGAAGGGAAAGTTGGATTTACTCTGAACGACTATGACCGTGAAATTAAAAATCTCTTTCTCATGATACAAGTTGCGAAGCGCGCAGACGCCACAGAAGTTGAAAAATTAAAAGCAGAAATTGCGGCTACGGTCTTGAAAGCGGGGGCACAGCAAACAAAGGCTTCCGATTATTTTTATAAAGGTTTGAACGGAGCGTTGGCGGCGTCTGTTTCTCTTCTAACCATTCCGGTTATTTTAAGGGAACTTCAAGACGTAGAATCATTGGTAAAAGTCAGGGTTCTCTACGGTCAGTTAAGTCAAGGGACACTTTCAGAGCCCCTGTTTCTACAAAGCCTTTACCAAATTCGCATGGGAAAGTTTGCTAAGGAAGTTGACCAAGATGATTTTAGAAAGTGGCTGATTTCTATGAAAGTGGAAGATGTCGGGCCCGTAGTAACAGTCCCTAAAAAGGCTTCAATAGCTGAGCGAGTGGGACAAATATTGGAAAGCTCCGCAGTCGATAAAGGACTTCGAGAAGGAATCGTTGCAAATCTATATAAATTTCAATCAGCGGAGGCCTTAGAAGCGGCGGAAACTTTAATTGTAAATATGAAGGAAAACAGTAAGGGGTTGACTCAGATTAATCGTGCGCTGGCAAACGTTTCGGAAAGTGCAGCTAAGCAACGATACTTGGCCACTACCAAAACTGCTGGCAAGCTCTCACAGGCAGATCAAAAAATCTTGCTAGCTTGGCAGGATGAAACGGCAATTGAGATTATTACAAACATAAGAACCAAAGCTCAGCGCCTGGCGCAATTAGATAAGTTTCCATTTAACGCGGATCAAAGAGCGTGGGAAAAGGCTTTGAAAGAAGATTTGGGTTCAGACGGTTATCATAAACTTTGTGTGTTGGAAGGGTGTTCTTTATGTTCAGTAAAATAATGTTTTACACAGTTTCTTTTGTCCTGTTCTTTGGTACCGGAGGCGCAGTGATGATGAAAATCACTGACAGTCCTTCTAAAGCTGAGGTCGCGTCAAGAGAACCGTCATCCATACAAAGGGTTTACGACTATAGCGACTTAAAAGGAAATGCTCTAGCTATGGCGGCAAAGGACAGATTGGTGAACAGCATAAATATTAAAAATAAGAATGATGAACTTTCCATAGCCATGGGGAACTTTGTTCTCCTCAATGATGACAAGGAAAAAGATTTTGCGTGCGGATACTACGACAGATTAAGTTTTGTATTTGAAGCAAGCGGCGTCATTGTAGAAGGAGAAAGGCCAACTCTTACAGTTGATAGTAGCTGCGAACTTGGCGCTAACATTAATGAGATGGTGCCAGTTAAGATTTCTTTAAATAGTCTTAAGAATCAGAAACCCTCTGATACAGAATATAAGTTCTTTGCGGATGGACGGGCCGTAAGCGTCACCGTTAATCATAGCCCCTCTGCCTGGCCTACGGAATGGATACTCAAGAATGTTAAATTGACCCATTCTAAGATTTCCTCTCGATTCATCCAAGTTCCTACCTTTGAGGTAGGCATGGGGCGCCGGCACCAAATCATCATGGAATTTTAATAAACAATCCTTGAACAGTCGCGGAAAGTTCACTAAGTTTTATAGGTATGAATGCTGCCGCCATCGATCTCGGAACTAATAGTATAAAAATGTTGATTGTGCGTCGTGACCCTGAGGGACATATGCACGTGCTGTTCAGGCACAGGGCGGTGGTTCGACTAGGGGAAGGGACATTTTCTAAGACCGGAAAAACCAGCAGACTCTCAAAGCTAGTACAAAATAGAACAATCAAAGTGTTCCAAAACTACGCGAAATTTTTAGAAGCTTATAAAGTAGATGTTGTGAGAGCTACGGGAACCAGCGCATTAAGAGAAGCTGAGAATGGGCCAGAATTTGTCAGAGAAGTAAGAAACAAAACTGGAATTGCGCTGGAAGTTCTTCCCGCAATGGAAGAGGCCAGGCTGATTGTAAAAGGTGTAGCCAGTGAAATGGCGCTTCCTAAGAAGGAAGTTCTATTTATAGACATTGGTGGCGGAAGTTGTGAAATTTCCGAAGTTAAAAAGGGAAAGATAGAAAAGTACGTAAGCCTCCCATTTGGTGCCGTAAGATTAACTGAGCTTTACTTAACTTCAGCAAAGCCCCAACAACCTCAACTCAAGCGCCTAGACGCCCACGTCTTAAAAGTTTTAAAGAATAATTGGCCTCGCCCTGAGAAATTTAAATTAGCTTTTGGAAGTGCTGGGACAATTAGGTCATTAGGTAGAGTAGTAAGTAAGACTGAGCTCACTGAAGACGATCGACTCATCACCGGTAAGCAGATGGAAAGAATCACCATTCGAATTTCCAAAATGTCCAAGAAACGTATTGCAGCACTGCCAGGCATAGACAGTAAACGCGCAGAAATTTTGACTGCCGGCACTCGGGTTTTGGCGCAAATATTTAAATATTTTGAAATTCAGGAATTGCGAGTAAGCCAACGGGGTCTCAGAGAGGGTCTCCTTATTGATTTATTTGAAAAGCCCCAAAAACCAGCAAAGTTTGGGCACAAAGAAGAAGATATAAATAAAAGACAATTCATCGCAAATCTTGGTCGCCATTACCATTCAAACCAAAGTCACTGCCAACAAGTGTGGAAGCTAGCTAGTTTACTGTTCGAAGAGCTCAGTCCCGTGCACGGAATTCCGGTTAAACACAAACAAGTTCTCATGGTTGCGGCACTTCTCCATGACGTCGGTCACTACGTCAGTCAGTCAAGTTTTCACAAACACTCGTATTATATTTTGAAGAATACAGAAATTCCTTTTCTCACAGAAAAAGAAAGGGAACTCGTCGCGATACTTTCCCGATATTACAGAAAAAGTCCTCCTAAGGATGATCATGAGGGATACAAGGATCTTTCGCCGGAAGATAAAAAAACCATCAACTCCCTCGCTTCAGTTTTGCGTATAGCTGAGGCGCTAGACGTGGGACACGATCAAGGAGTCAAATGGCTTAAATGTCAATGGGGTCCAGGGATAGTTCGAGTGGGAGTGGAATTAAAAGAGGGTAGTCATCTTGATCAATTGGCTATTAAAGATAAAATTAAACTTTTTGAATCTCATTATAAAGTTCAAGTGATGGTGGCGCCAATTGAGCAATTAAAGTTTGCTAAGCCGTCTAATCAGAATTTAATAGTTTCCAAGTAATTTTTTAAGAGCAATTTTTTTAGACGGCCACTCGTCATCAATGACACTGTAAATGCTTCGGTCACCATCATCGGAGCCCGGTCTGAACCGCCATTTTCTAAGAGTCCCTTCAAATACTGCACCTATTCTTTTCATTGCTACATTTGATTTTTCATTGTTCGGATGCACTACAAATTCCACTCTCTTTACTTTCATGACTTCAAAAGCATATTCTAACATCAGAAATTTCATTTCAGTATTTACAAAAGATCGTTGCCATTGATCTCCAATCCAGGTGAATCCAATTTCAACTTTAGTAAAATCAGGATCGGCATGGTGATAAGTACTGGTGGCGACAAGTTGACCGTCAGGTTTATTTTGAATTACCAATGTAAGACACTCGCCAGTTGATTGCTGCTTGAGAAATCGGTTGGTGCAGTAAGTGACAAAGGCTTCCGAAGAATCAATGCCCCATGTTTTCGTGAACCAAGTGGAAGGGCTCACCAGGTTTTTGCCTAAAACGGGCAAATGTTCGGGCAGAAGCTTTAGTAGGCGAAGCCGCTCGCCTTCTATAGTTTGAAACCGGTCGTACAATTATGAAAGTGACTGAACAAGGTCGGCAAATAATCTCACCACTGACCCTGAGGCACCCTTATC
>JBBQPV010000056.1:0-8435 GCA_038216925.1 Bdellovibrionia bacterium | reverse complement strand
GCACCTCTAGCACAAGTTGGATTGAACGCGGCCCCACTTGTTGGTGTTGGAAATTTTGTACAAGATGTATTCACTATCGGATTGAAACTCGCTGGGCCTATGATGGCAGTAGTAATTTTTCTCAATGCTTCTCTTGGAGTTATTGGTCGAGCTGTTCCACAAATCAACGTTTTTGTAATTAGTTTTCCTATCAACATTATGGTTGGACTTTTTGTTTTCATGGTTTCTATTCCCCTTCTCTTAGCTGTGATGGAAAATGATTTTGCCGAATTAACTGTGACGGTTTTTAAATTTATTAAAGCGTTTTAGAAAAGGACTTTGAGTGGCTGAAGAAGGCTTAGAAGAGAAAACTGAACAGGCGACGCAGCAGCGGCGCGATGACTTTCGCAAAGAAGGTCAAGTGGCGCAGAGCCGAGAGATATCAAATATCCTCGTCTTGATGGGCGTTGTGATGGTGTTCTATTTTATGTCCCGAGAATTCTTAGAAGCGCTTCAGTCCGTATTCCGTAGTTCTTTTACTGAGTACTTAGTCATGGCCGCGCGGCAGGGAGAGGTTGGACCTGCCCTTACATTTCTAAGTAAAAAGGCGTTCTCAATTATAGCCCCTGTGTTTGCCATTGCCATGGTGATGGGCGTTGGTTCTACCATCGGGCAGATTGGATTTTTGACCGCTTGGGAACATATTGCCCCAGACATTGAAAGAATTAATCCTATCAAAGGATTCAGTCGACTTTTTGCCATGAGAAACTTGGTTGAAGGCGCGAAGTCCGTATTTAAAGTCATCATCATCTCTACCGTCACATATTTGATTATTAAAAAGGAAATGACGTTTACACCCCAGCTAGTGCAATTCACAGTGGTTCAAATTGTTGCTTACATTGGACATGTACTTTTTAGATTACTGGGTGGGACGTGTGCGCTTTTGGCCATTCTTGCCGTATTAGATTATGCGTTTCAGCGTTGGGATTTAGAAAAGCGCATGAAAATGACCAAACAAGAAATTAAAGAAGAATTTAAACAGCGTGAGGGTGATCCGCTGATTAAATCTCGAATTAAACGTATCCAAAGAGAACTTGCACAAAAAAGGATGATGGATGCCATTCCCAAAGCAGATGTCATCATCACTAACCCGACACATATTGCAGTGGCATTAAAATACGATCGGGAACTGATGGCCGCGCCCACTTTGACGGCGAAGGGTGCGGATCTTATTGCGGAAAAAATGAAACAAATTGCTCGGGAACACAATATTCCCATTGTGGAAAATAAACCTTTAGCACGCACAATTTTTAAAACCATGAAAATTGGGCACGGTATTCCTAAATCTCTTTATCATGCTGTAGCAGAAGTTCTTGCCTACGTTTACAAGATCAAAGGAAAGATTTCTCAAGTCAGTCAAGAAATTGCCCGTGAGGTTCATCCATGAATCAACTTTACGCGTTCATAAAGAGCTTAAATAAATACACCAAGAACTCAGATATTTTCATAGCTATTGCGCTCATTGGAATTCTTGTGGTGATGCTTGTTCCGGTACCTGCATTACTAATTGACATGTTTCTCACACTGTCATTCACGGCAAGTTTACTCATTTTGCTCGTGAGCATTTACACAACTAAGCCGTTAGAGTTCAGCGTGTTTCCATCCATGCTGCTTCTCACAACTTTGTTTAGATTAAGCCTTAACGTAGCTTCTACAAGACGAATTTTAGTTCATGGCCATGAGGGTGTTGATGCGGCCGGCGGTGTCATTCAAGCCTTTGGAAGTTTTGTTGTTGGAGATAACTACATTGTTGGAATGATTGTTTTTATCATCCTCGTGGTCATTAACTTTGTTGTTATCACAAAAGGTTCCGGCAGAGTTGCAGAAGTGGCAGCCCGTTTCACATTGGACGCCATGCCCGGTAAACAAATGTCTATTGATGCGGATTTAAATGCTGGCCTCATAAATGATGAAGAAGCAAGAAAGCGCAGAAAAAATATTGAGGCTGAAGCAGATTTTTATGGAGCCATGGACGGTGCCAGCAAGTTTGTGCGCGGAGATGCTATTGCCGGTATTTTAATTACATTAATTAATATTATCGGTGGATTACTCATTGGAGTGATTCAAAGAAGTATGGATGTAGGAATTGCAGCACAGACTTACACTAAGCTCACAATCGGTGAAGGCTTAGTTGCGCAGATTCCAGCACTCATCATTTCTACTGCGGCTGGTATTGTTGTCACCAGAGCCTCATCTGATAAAAACTTAGGTTCAGAGATGACCTCACAACTCTTTCTCCATCCTCGCGCCATAGCTATTGTTGCAACAATTTTGGCCGTGTTCGGAATGATTTCTGGGATGCCTAAAGGCCCATTCTTTTTCTTCGCAGTCTTAGGGGGATTGTTAGCTTGGGTGATTGGACGCTCACAAAAAGATGCCGCTATTGAAGTGAAAAAGAAATCTGAAGAAGCGGCACTCAAACCAGATAAAGAAAAAATTGAGAGTCTTCTGCCCCTTGATATGCTGGAACTTGAAGTGGGTTATAGTTTAATAAATATTGTAGATAGCGATCAAAGCGGTGACCTACTAGAGCGTATTGTGAGTATTAGAAAGCAATTTGCTATGGATTTGGGAATTGTTGTTCCCAGTGTTCACATCAGAGATAATCTGCAACTTCAGCCAGGTGAGTATCAAATTTTAATCAAGGGTGTGAAAGTCGCTGGGGGCACTCTCATCGCGGAACATTACCTCGCCATGGATCCTGGAAACGTGTCTAAACAAATTGAAGGTATTGACACCACTGAACCTGCGTTTGGCTTACCTGCCCTTTGGATTTCCAAATCTCTTAAAGAAGAAGCAGAGATTGCAGGTTACACAGTGGTAGACTTACCAACAGTTATTGCTACTCATCTTACGGAAGTAATAAGAAATCATTCCCATGAATTACTTGGCCGTCAAGAAGCACAAAGGCTCATTGAGTCTTTCCAAAAGACCAATCCCAAAGTTGTGGAAGAACTTATCCCAAATCTATTACCTTTGGGCGGTGTGGTCAGAGTGTTACAAAATCTTCTCCGTGAACAAGTTTCTATCAGAGATCTACTTACTATTTTTGAAACACTGGCCGACGAAGCTCCAAAAACTAAAGACGGTGAAGTGCTCACCGAATCAGTGAGAAAAGCTTTGGCTCGAGGAATCACCAAAAAGTACACCAATGATGATGGACAGATTCCTGTTATTTCCCTTGATCGCCGGGTAGAAGAAATGATTTCAAACTCGTTATTGCAAACTGAGCAAGGTGTGCAGCTGGTCCTAGATCCACAATATGCACAACAAGTTTTAAATGCTGTTTCCAAATCCATTGAGGGTAATCCGGCAGTTGCGGGTCAGCCCATACTTTTGACTAGCCCATCCATTCGGCGCCATTTAAGAAAACTGACGGAGCGATTTATTCCTCAACTCGTAGTATTATCACATCATGAGTTGAGTCCCACGGCCAATGTCAAATCAGTCGACGTAGTGAGGTTAAGAGATGCAAGTTAAGAAGTTTGAAGCGAAATCTATTAAAGAAGCCCTTCAAATGGTGAAACAAGAACTGGGCCCAGAAGCCATTATTATAAGTGCTAAGGACAATAAGAAATCTTTTGGTCTTGCGGGGCAAGGAAGTGTGGAAGTAACCGCAGCTATTTCTGAAAAATCTTTGCAGAAAAAGCAATTCACAGAAAATAGAATGACAACTAACGATAAAGAAAAATTCCGGACTCAAAGTGCGGGAATGCAGAAAAAATTTATCGATTCTAAAGTAAACAAATATCAGCAAAGGGCGCAAGCCAATCTTAATGCGAGAAATGGTTCTGGTGGCCTGGATACTCAAGAAGAATCCGCACCCAGACAAAGACCGGTGCCACGCCCTCCCACCGGACGCAGATACATAGATATTGCTGACGAGGATGAACGCATTAATTCCCAAGTGATGGGAAAAAGTGTTGAGGATGTTTTAGAGTCACTGATGGTGCAAAACCAACGGCCCGATTCATTTGAGGAAAGTCCCAGACAAAGTGTAAATCCACCGATGTCTACGTACAACGGTGCCAGTACGGAAGATGTGGGTAGCCTCAAAGCAGAAGTGCAGCAGCTTCGTGAAATGCTTGGTCTCATGTCCAGAAATGGGGTGAAGAGCCCAACTCAACATCCTGGTGCAGAGTTTGGACTATCCTTTGAGTTGAGTCATCAGTTTGAAAAACTTCAAACTGCGGGAGTAGACTCAAGATACATTGTGGAAGTATTAGAAAAAGCTGAACGGGAGCTCACTCTAGTAGATAAAAAGAAAAAATCTTTAATAGACGCTTGGGTGGCTCGCTTTATTATGAGCAATACGGAAGTGGTAGAAAATTGGTCCACTCCAGACACCAAGCTTCAGCTGTTTATGGGTCCATCTGGGCAAGGAAAAACAACTTCATTGGTAAAAGTAGCAAGTCACTTTGTACTTAATGAAAAAAAACGAGTGGCTGTGCTGACTGCGGATCATTTCAAAGTTGGCGGCATAGAACAGTTAAAAATATTTTGCCAAATTTTAAACGTTCCGCTGGAACCAGTTAAACATTCCATAGAGTTTAAAAAACTTTTAGCCAAATACAGTTCTTACGATGTCATCTTGGTTGATTACCCAGGATTAGCATTAAAGAATATTACTGAAATTGACCAGTTGAGGGCACTCATGCCCCATCGTGATCTAAATTATCAATGTCATTTAGTTATGGGATGCACCACTAAAGAACTTGATGCCTATGAAATCGCTCAACGTTATAGCGTGGCGCAGTTTGACGATGTCATTATCACCAGAGTGGACGAGAGTTTTACCCATGGGCTTCTCTATAACATCCAAAGAAAAACGGAAAAGCCTTTGTATGGATTTGGTATAGGCACAAGAATTCCAGAAGATCTTGAAATAGCGACTAAAGAAAGAGTTTTAGATTTAATTTATAAAATAACAAAAAACAGTTTTTAGGAGAAAACAAATATGTCAACAAGGACGATGGCATTTAATCCCAGTGTAGTAAGACAAACCAAAACCATCAGCATCACCTCTGGGAAGGGTGGGGTAGGTAAAACTACCGTGGTTGTAAACATGGCTTCCCAGCTGGCTAAAATGGGAAAAAATGTTTTGATTTTAGATGGTGATCTCGGCATGGCCAACGTTGACATTATGTTTGGTGTCCGTACCAAATACACAATCAACGATTTATTTTCCGGGCAAAAAAGAATTGATGAAGTCCTGACGCAAATAGATCCAAGAATTTGGATTTTGCCCGGCGGCAGCGGATTTAAAGAACTTTCTCATCTGAGTGAAAGAGAAAAACGAGTTCTCTTAGATCAACTCTCCAGTATTAAACAAAAATTCGATTACATGCTCATAGATACTGCCCCTGGAATTGACAGTAACGTGATGTATTTTAATACTTCCGCTCAAGAAATCTGTGTTGTTGTGACTCCAGATCCTTCCAGTTTTGCTGATGCGTATGCACTCATCAAAGTATTGAATACGTATTACCAAGAGAAGAAATTTTCCATTATTGCAAATCAAGTCCGAGATGAACAAGAGGGGATGAGTGTTTTTCAAAAGCTCTCAGATGTGAGTCAAAAATTCCTTTACGTCAGTCTGGATTATGTAGGTTCCATTCCCTCTGACGTTGTTGTCAGACGGGCGACAAAGGCCCAGCAAATTTGCGTGAATGTTTCTCCAGACGCCATTGCCAGTCAGGCAATCAGGAGAGTCGTAGATAAGTTAAGCAACCGTCAAGACGTTAGTCACGTCAAAGGCGGGATTCAATTTTTTTGGGAACAAATTATTGGTGTGGCATAAGATTTTTTTCCAAAAGTTTGCTAAAATAATGGGTAGGGTAAACATTTTTTTTAAGGCGGGTGGCTTTTGAGTAAGGGGTCAAAATCAATGAGTACAAATCTCCTTCGTAAGTATAAGGAAGAGCCGAATAAATTAACAACTCAGCAAAAAGATAAATTGATCATGGAATATGCACCCATGATTAAATACATTGCCCAGAAAATTGCTGTGCGTCTTCCTTCAAATATTGAATTAGATGATTTGATCTCCAGTGGTGTGATAGGTTTAATGGACGCCATAGAAAAGTATGATCCCACTCGGGACAATAAATTTAAAACTTATGCTGAGTTTCGTGTGCGTGGTGCAATTTTAGATGAACTTAGAGCGCAAGATTGGGTTCCCCGTTCGGTTCGTGATAAAGCAAAACTCTTAGACAGAACTTATGCGGCTTTAGAGCAAGGATTAGGAAGAGCGGCAACCGATGAAGAAGTGGCTGCAGAACTAAAAATGTCTATGGAAGAGTTCTATGATTTAGTTAATCAAGTGAGACCGGTTTCACTGCTTTCCATTGATGATGCCAACACCTTCTCCAATGTTGATAAAAAATCGATTTTGAATTTATTGGAAGCAGCAAGGCTCAATAATCCGTTTAACCAGTTGAACTTGAAAAAAGTTAAAGAGGTAGTTGCTGGAGCGATAGAAGAGTTGCCTGAAAAACAAAGATTAGTTTTGAGTTTATATTATTATGAAGATCTAAATTTAAAAGAAATTGGCCGCGTCCTTGACGTTACTGAGAGTCGGGTGAGTCAACTTCACGCCCAAGCGGTGACCAGACTCCGCGCCAAACTTTCTTCGTTTTTTGATCAAGAAGAAACCCCAGAATAATTATAGATATCGATGTACACCCAAATAACCAAAGATTGAAATCATTGTTGGGATACCGATCTCATCTAGAAGAGTCATTGTCCCTACCAGTAACGCAGTTGGTATTTTTGAAACGCTGCCACCAAATGAAATTTCATCTATTCTTGTGCCTGGTAGGAATCTAGATGCGGCCAGAAATGCGGCATTGGAAAACGGACTAATATTAAACGGAATGGGTATTTTTATTCCCGTGCTTTTATTTAAAGCCGCACATGCTGAATGTGTACATGTGATTGATTTTTCGCCAAATTTCTTATCACTTATGAACTTTCTTAAATTGGCCACATCTTCCTGAGTTGCTTTAAAACCAAATCTAATTTGTACGCCACCGCCCATTCCTTTTAGCCGATCAAGCGCATCAAACCTATGGTGAACACAACTTCCGTCCGGACATTCGTTACCATAAACGTCCTCACCAATTCTTAATTTTGTGTGTATTCCGCTCGGGAAATAAATGATTTCTACTTTTTCATTTGACCAATCTTGGGGTTGCAATCTCAGAGAATTTATCAGATGGACACATTTGTTTATTAAAGTCGCTTCAGCAGGAACCGAAACTAGGCTACTTACAAGTATGAGATAAAGGAGCAAATATTTGAGTTTGTTCATCTGCCGTCCACTTTTGCAATTAGGCGCCCAGCCGCCGCCCAGCCGCCGCCCAGCCGCCGGCTTGTGACAAAAACCGTCACCGACTTCACCCAAATGCACGATACTATTTATTAAATCCAAATTAGGCCTTAGGGGATTGGTCCCGAGATTGAATATGTCTTTCTCGTGACTTTATGATGAACGTGTCGAAATTATTAGTTTGCATGACTATTTTATCTTTGGTGGCCTGCGGTCGTGGGCCCAATCTGGGGAACCTTATGCCCAGAGCGTCTTCTATGATTGATCCCGATATCAACGTAACCGGCGGAGTCGCCCCGGATGGAAAAAAATATACCGGATTCACACCTGCTAAAGAAGCCGAGCCTTTGAAAAAACAAGTACCCATGACAGAAGATAATAAAGACTTTGCAGCACAGCTTATTTCTGCAAAAGCTCATACGGAAAATTTAAAGCTCAGTGTATTAGTGAATTGGAAAGATCTTGAGAAGCCTTTAGACTTTTCTGGAATTCTTCTTCCTAAAGACGGATTTTTTACAGGTGAATTTTCTGATTCTACAAATCAAAAGCCAGATTTGAAACTCTTCGCAAACTGTGGTGATGCTAAGTGCAGTTATATTACCGCTTATTTACAAGATACCTTAGGTCACCGAGCCGCCATCATCATTAGGCAAGAGCAAAGAACTATGACCTTCAAACTTCCCCAGTCTCAAAAATCAAAAGTCGCGTCTTTAACCTCTGAACAACAAGCGGCATTTGATCTGGCCCAAAAAGCCAGTAGAGAAGTCACCGTCACCTCCACAGAAATTTATCCAGGGGCTTCAAGTTTTGAAATTATTGATAATCAAACTCAGAGTAAAATGACTGGAGAACTTAAAGAGACAAACGGCGACCCTGTAAATGTGAAAGCTGACGGTATTTTCGCTCAGCCCAATGAAAAGATCACCATGCTGGGTAATAGCACAGACGGAGAATTGGAATTCCAAAAGACAACGCCGTTGACGCCACCGCAAGCGTCGGTATCGGCTCAAGTTCAACCGGCCAACGCGCCATCATCGGCTTCAAACAAAGGTAAATCATTACAAGC
>JBBQPV010000055.1:0-8463 GCA_038216925.1 Bdellovibrionia bacterium | reverse complement strand
ATGCCATGGACTCCATCATCTTTATGGTTACGGACATTTCCATGAACGCTAGGTCCAGTGCAGTTATTAAACACAATGTTTTTAGGGGATACTTTAAACCGGGGGATGAAAATCAATTGGAAGAGGCCTGGCTTAAATTTTCTGCAATGACCGACGCTAAATAAAGATGCAAAACAGCATAGTGGTTTCCCACATTCTTGCCGCGGCATAGATTTTAACCCGTAGCGCCGCTGGCTTTCAAATTGCACTAACATAATTCCTATGTCGGAGTTTCCCAACGATCCAAAATCTAATTCTCATATTGTCCATGACATTGCCCCTGCGGCTATTGGCAAAGTGGTGTTCGCCGTAGTAGCAGGTGTGATTCTAATGAAGATCTTCACCATTGGACTTCTGATTTTTTTAGGATTTATTCTCGCCGTAAGTCTTGAACCCATTGTTCAGAAATTAAAGAAGCATGGTTTTTCAAAGGGGTTGGCGGTTACAACTATCGCTTTGTCGATGACTGGAATAATCGGGTTGATTTCTTTGGTCCTGATTCCTTCAATTTATAATCAAGTGACAACTCTCATTCAGTCCTTACCCGTACTAAGAACTGACATTCTTATTAATTTGCCCTCAGACAATATCATTAGAAAAGTGTTGGGAGATGCGCTTAAAAATCCGAAAATTCCATCCCCAGATATTTTAGTCACCCATGCCTTCTCTTTCGTGAATATTGTTTTTGAATCGCTAAGTGAAATTTTCCTAGTTCTTATATTCTCAATTTATCTTCTTTTAGATGGTAAGCGCGCATTTAAATGGTTTTGTGATTTTTTTTCCTCACCTGTGAGGACAAAATTGGTTGCAACCGGCAAAGAAACAACAATTGTTGTCCATGCCTACGTACGTGCTCAACTCTTAACGTCTTTATTAGGGGCCATATCATCATACTTTATACTTAAACCCTTGAATGTCCCTGGTGCATTAACGCTTTCAGTACTGGCGGGGTTACTTGATGTCCTTCCCGTGATTGGATTTTTTCTTGCGGTGATACCTGCCATGCTCCTTGCCCTTTCAATTTCACCGGGTACCGCTGGTGCGGTATTAGCGCTATATCTTCTCTACCACACCGTTGAAAATTATTTTGTAGTGCCCTACGTTTACGGAAATAGTTTAAAAGTTTCTTCTTTAGTCATTTTAGCAGCGCTGTTGATTGCTGGGTCCCTCGGCGGAGTTTTGGCGGCCATGGCTATTCTACCCGTTGTTGCCTCTTACCCCATTATAGAGAGGATTTGGTTGGTGAAGTATCTTGGGCGGCAAGTTGTCACAAAACATTCTGAAGCCACTGAAGCCACTGAAGTAGCTGAACAAGTGAGAATGTGGAATGAAAAATTGATAAATTTAACAAGAATTTCGCCCTCCTACTCTGAAAGAAGAACGCTCAAGGATTTTAGAAAGACTGTGCTCATTGTAGAAGACGACCCAGATATAAGGGCTACTTTGAAAGACGCGTTAGAAATTGAAGGGCACCGGGCATTGGTAGCTGCCAATGGAAGAGATGGTCTTGACATTTTGCATAAGAGATCGGATGTGGGCTTAATATTCCTTGATATGGACATGCCTATAATGAATGGCAGAACATTTCTAGAAAAAGTAAAAATGGAAGCTGATTTGAGAGACATTCCGGTGATATTTCTATCTGGAAACCCGGACCCAGAGCTTTCACCAGGAGCCGTTGATTATCTCCGTAAGCCTGCGGAACTGGATGCTGTTTTGGATTTAGTCAGTAAACACTATCGGATTTAAATTGTGCTCTCTCCAACAAGGGCGCGGATTTTTACTCTGAGCGTGCTTCTATTTTCTGAGTTGAATTTCTTCAGCAAATTTCCAATGTGATATTTAATTCCTTGCTCGGACAGATTTACAATATCAGCAATTTCTTTGTTACTCAGCCCCTTCATAAGCATTTCTAAAACTCTGATTTGCGTAGAATTTAGATTTAAGTCTTGGAGCTTGGAACAAAGGGTCATAGTTTGAGATTCGATAGCTTCTTCAACGGCGTCAACTAACGTGACTTTGTCAAAAGGTTTTTCCACAAAGTCGAATGCGCCGAGTCTCAAAGCACGTATAGCTATTTCCTTATCAGCAAATCCTGAAATAAAAATTACGGGGATATCTATGTTTTTCTCCTGGAGTCTGGTTATGAATTCAAGGCCATCCATTCCGGGCATCTTGATATCTGTAATAACGGTTTTGAAAGATTGAGTGCGGAGCATTTCAAGAGCAAGTAACCCACTATTGGCTTCCATGATGTCTAGGCGAAGATCCGCGAGCATGGCGATCACAAGTTTTCTAGTGAGAGGATCGTCATCTACAACAAGAATTGACTTTTTAGATTCATAATTCATTTTTGCATTTTCCCATACACCATCATGAATTTTATTTAAGTCTTCGTCTACTGACGCTTAGTCCGGAATTATATCAATTAGGTATAATTTCCGTATAGGTCTGCTGTGAAGGGATAAAAGCTGAGAATACAGAACCGGCTCCCTTTGTACTGCTCACGCTTACCCTTCCGCCTTGTGCTTCAACTATTTTTTTTGTAAGTGCTAACCCTAAACCAGTTCCAACATTTTCTACCTTTGATCCAGAATTAAATTGCTGAAATTCACAAAACAATTTTGTTATATTTTCAGGTTCAATCCCTATCCCATTGTCTTCTACATCAATCCTCAGCGTGCCTTGCATATCCTTAGTGATTTGCAATTTAATGCGTCCTCCATCACGAGAAAATTTTATTCCGTTAGAAAGATAATTGTATAAAACTTGTTTAAGTTTATTCTGATCTACGATGACATAGGATAAATCAGGTTGCACATCAATAGAAATCGTGATGTTTTTGTCCATGGCAAGTCCTACCAACACATCACGAACTTCGGTGACTAATTTAACTATGTCTGTTGATTGAGGATTAAAATCAATCTTTCCGGCCTCAATTTTTCCTAATTCCAAAAGATTGTTAATGAGTTGAAGAAGGTGCCTAGAACTCGATGTGATATCGGTTAGGTAATCTTTTTGGCAGTCATTAAGTGGCCCCGGTTTTTCTTCCTTTAAGAGCATGGTAAAACCCATAATGGCATTTAGAGGGCTGCGAAGTTCATGGGAGATGTTTGTCAGAAATTCAGATTTTAGTCTGGAAATGTTACTGAGCTGTTTTTCTAATCTTACGGTTTCTGTAATATCTCGCACAACATATGAAATCAACACACCGTCATCAGTGCCCAAAGGGGCGAGACTAATTTCTGCGGGAAACTCTGAACCGTCACTTCTCATGCCGACGCCCCTGACTCCAGAGAGGGGCCTTGGTTTTCCGTGTGTGGTTTTTAAATGCCCAAGAAATAAACCGGGAATGAGAATGCTTGATTGCTTGTCCATAAGTTCTTCTCTTGAATATCCAAAAAGTCTTAAAGCCTGTGCGTTTACCAGAACTATTTTGCCTTCGAAATTCGAAATAACTTGTGCATCCGGGGCCCCTTCTAATAAATCCCTGAATTTTTTTTCAGCTTTTTTTTCGATATCTCTAAGCTTCGAACTTTTTTTCAAAGCTAAATTTAACGCCGGCTTTAAACGTATCAGCCAGAAGAGGAGCACTGAAGACAAAACATAAACGGTAATCTTATATTTCGTTGTATTGACATAAAAGGGCCATTGAAGAAGAAGGGCCTCTTGAAACCGACAAATACTACAGATTGCGACAAAGATGCACAGCCATTGTGCGACGGGCAAAAACGGGGTTGAAGCGGTCACCCTTTTGGAATGACGGTAAAGAGAAAAAGAAATAATGAGAAATGAAATGCCAAAGGCAACGCTCAGAATCGAACCCATGAAACTAGTATTGTTTAAGCAATCGCCTCAGTCCAGATTAAAAAAGTGGTTCGATGGCTCCGTCTTCGGAGGGATTGCTATCTTGGAATTGAGGTCCAACTGAATCTTGGGCGGATTGCTGGGATTCTTGAAACCGAGCACCAATCCCGTTTGAAGCTTTCGGCTGGTAGGGGGCTGTGTAAAAATCCGGGGCAGTTTCAGATCTATGACTGAGAAGAACGGGGCACTTTTTTCCCGCAAATGTGGGGGTACTAACTAATATAATTCCTAATGACAAAACACTTAATACTGCTCTCATAATTCCTCCGGTTACTGTTCAGATTTGCAAAACTAGTACCCGCTATAAAGCTTGTTTTGACCAGTTACAATGCCCTAAGCATGTAAAATTACACCCTAAGTGCCGTTTTTGAACCACGGAATACAAGTGGGGCAATGGCTAATAAAACAATAGGAATGATGGTAAATAAAACCACAATGAGGGCCCCTGCAGGCATGTCCCATTGATTGCTGAGCCCTAATCCAATGAGACTGAGCAGTGTTCCAAATATCCAACCAAAGATAAGTCGCCCCCGCACAGACTTAATAAAAATGGAGGCGACAATGGCCGGGACGATCAAATATGTAAATACCAGTAACACGCCGGCCACTCTGGCAGATGAAGTTATGACCACTCCAAAGAGTGCATAGAACAAAAAATCCCAAATAAAATTTTTGGGGTTAGGTTCCCCTCGGGATGCGGCAAGTAAGGGTTTTCTGAATATGTAATGTACCACACCCACTGCACTGTAGATTGCCGCTGTCTTAAATACCTCGTGCCAGCTCACCCAAAGTATTTGCCCCACCAAAATTTCTTTAATGTGTTCTGCGCCATGTGCCAAACGGTCCACCACAAGAACTATAGCCGCCGATGCCATGGCATATACAATTCCAATGAGCGCTTCTTGAGCAAAAAGCTTTTCATAGCGCCTCGCTAAAGCAAAGAAACTTGCCGCCACAAAAGTAACGGCAAGAGAGATAAAATAGGCTTCGGCGGTGTCATGTCCAATTCCGCCAAGCATGGCAAGGGTTGTTCCTAAGCACGCTACTTGGGCTAAACTCAAATCCACAAAAATCACTCCGCGGGATAAAACGTGGAGGCCCAAGTAGCAGTGTATGCCAACTAAAATAAGACACATGGCAAACGGTGCGCTGAGAAACATCAATGTGGCGCTGTTCATGTCATTTTCCCTCGATGGTTTTTACTAGGTTTTCAAAGAGATCATCCATTGACTTTATTTCAGGTTCGCCTTCCACGGCGGCGGGCACTGAGACAATTCTGATTTTAGGGAAGTCCTCTTTGATTCTATCTGCTATTTTTGAATCAAAATAATTCTCAATGAGAATAAGGGAAATACCTTTTTCCTTAATGACATTTAACACCGCCATAATATGTTTGCTCGTCGGTGGTATTCCGGGCTTTGGCTCCAAATCAATGGGGTTGATAAGGCCAAAGCTGTCTAAAAAATAATTCAGAGTTTTGTGATAAGTTATCACATTTTTGACCCCTGACTTATCTATTCTAATTTTCCACCCTTTGGATTTTGTTTCCATCCGAGTTTTTAATTTTGTAGCTCGGTTTTTAAATTCACCGGCATGTGACGTTTCAAGCTCTCCCAATCGTTCAGCTATTATTTCTCCAATTTTTCCAACATTTTTTGGCGATAAAGTGACGTGGGGATTTCCGTCAGGGTGGACGTCTCCCTCTGCCCTGGACATTTTACCTGAGGGCACTTCTATGACATCAACAAGGGGACCTATTTCCAAGTATCCCTTTTGTCCCTTTTTAATTTCTGGATTTCTTGCGCCGGAAATAATGCCAGGTAACCAACCAACTTCTAACTCTAGACCAATGGAAATGACCAAATCCGCTTTGTGAAGTTTTACCATGTAAGAGGGTTTTGCTTCTATAAAGTGGGGATCTTGAGTTCCTTTTGCTACGGCTTCAACTGAAACTTCATCCCCCCCAATTTCTTTTGTGATGGCGGCTAGATCCGTAAGCGTTGTGACAACATTAATTTTTGCATCAGCCGGGACCGATAAAACTAGGGTGCAAATTATAAATAATAATTTCATATTATATTTCCTTTAGTAAGTGTGGGCGGGGTGAGCGCCGATGCTTAAGTTAACTTGGAAGATGACCCGGTTATCCGGTTTATCCAAAGTAGAGTCCTCAAGGTGGTCATACTGCAACCTGAAACCGGAAAACTCCGTGGGCAAAAATCCAATGAGCGCACTGTTTTTCTTTTTAACCGCGTTGTAAATAGCCGCAGTTTTTTGATCTTCATATTCTGTACGACCCTGAATCCACCAACGTTCAGCAAATTGGTATTGCACAAAAGTGCTTCCACCTTGTGTGCGAATGTCTGAAACCTGCGTTGAACTGACGGGGTCACCGGATTGGAGGCCCGATAGAAATTCTGTGCTCCAAATGAAAGCCCGGTACTTTCCGCCTTCCACTGGACGCCACTTAAAGGTCATGTCGGCACCGCCAACGTTTGTTCTCTTGTCCACGGCATTCGGACCACTTCCACCTGAAAATGCAAATTCCAATGTGGAGGAATCTGAAAGGTCAAATAAGTTTCTCAGTCTTGCCACGCCAATCAACGCATTAGGGGATGTATTATCAAAAGGTGCGGTGCCTTGGGTTAATTTAGGAGCAGACAGGCCTTGAACTACGATTTCTGAAAACCAGGGGAGAGGGATAAACAGTGCTGCCGAAACGCCAGTTGAGTTAAGTCCTTCGCTGGTTAAAAGTTCAGTGTTAATGAGCTGATTATCAATGAAAGGCCACGCATGGGTATGGACCTGATTATACTTTCCTAGAGCCGCTTTAAATTTTCCTATCTTTAGCGTCACCAAAGGAAAAGAAAGGCTTTCGGCATACGCCTCCTCTGGAGAAATCTTCCAATCACCCTTGTCTTGGGTTATAGAAAAGATCCCCACTAATCTGGCATACACGTCAACGTCAGACATAAGAGCAATTTCCGCTTCATTGAGGCTAAATCCATTGGGATTTAGGGACGTGGGGTCGTTACCGTGGGTGGAATTTTGACCCTGAAATAAAGTATTTAAACTTAAGTCAGGATTAAAGGCGTTACTTGTTCCGCCGCTTCGGGCATCAGCTGAGCTTGATAAAAAATAGGCTAGTAGAAAAAAAGTTGAAAAAAATAAATTCATTTGTACCTCCACTAAATAGTTTTTTTAAGAACTTAATACTTAGATGGAGGCTGGCGGACCACGGATGCTGTAAGTATGATAATCAAATTTATCTGGAATGTGCACAGACGTAAAAAAAGTACTCTTGTTGTCTCCAATGCCCAAGGTAATGATTTTATAAAAGTTTGTTAAGGCAAAACTACCCTCAATACTTTTCAGAGACTGGAGTACATCACAGGTTTCATCTTTTATTTGAGCGTGAGTAGACTGAGTTGATTCATCACTGGATTTTTGCTGAATTCCGGACCATAGACACACAAGGGAATGGGAATGAATGGATTCTTTAAAATGATGGACCAGGCGATGATATTCATTTGGTCCCACTAAGGTGCAGATAAAAAATATCAAAACTAGAAATGAAAAGCACTTTCGGAAGACTTTCCTCATTCGCTGTCTTTCGCTTGCGCTCGCGGAGACTCAAGTGCAGCTCGTGCATATTCTCTTTTCATCAGAGCAATATTTCCTAATGAGATATCAACGGGGCATACGGCTTGGCACTCGCCAATGTTTGTGCAATTTCCAAATCCTTCTTTATCCATGCGGTCAACCATGCCTGTAACACGCTCTGACCTAAGTGATGCCCCTTGAGGTAGTAAAGCGAGCTGAGATATTTTTGCAGAAGTAAAGAGTGAAGCCGACGCATTTGGACATGCGGCAACACAAGCGCCGCACCCTATGCAAGACGCGGAAGACATTGCTGAGTCTGCAATAGGTTTAGGAATGAGAATTCCATTGCCATCGACGTGCCTTCCGGTTTTGGCACCCGTGTAGCCACCCGCTTGTTGGATTCTGTCAAAACCAGAGCGGTCAACCACCAGATCCTTTATCACGGGAAAAGCTTTTGCTCTCCAAGGCTCAATAACTAGATTGTCTCCGTCTTTAAAAGAACGCATATAGATCTGGCATGTGGTGGATTCACGGCGCGGTCCATGGGCTTGGCCATTAATCATGCAGCCGCATGACCCGCAAATTCCTTCTCTACAGTCACTGTCAAATTCTACGGGATCTTCATTTTTTTTTATGAGATCTTCGTTTAAGACGTCAAGCATTTCTAAAAAAGACATGTCAGGTGAGACGTCATCGAGGGTGTAGGTTTTAAACTCTCCTTTTGCTTGAGAATTTTTTTGCCGCCAAATTTTAAGATTGATCTTCATGGCTTCCTTGTCCTCTTACTTGTAGCTGCGCTGTGCGAGATGAATATTATCAAAAGTTAAGTTTTCTTTATGTAAAACGGGATCTTTGTTCACTCCCGTAAATTCCCATGCAGCAACATAACAAAAATTCTTGTCATCTCGGAGCGCTTCTCCCTCTGGAGTTTGACTCTCTTCTCTGAAATGCCCA
>JBBQPV010000054.1:0-8658 GCA_038216925.1 Bdellovibrionia bacterium | reverse complement strand
GATTTCCTCCACTTGTCAGTGAATACCCCATAGCGCGATGAAGTTCAATGAGACCGGGATTTTCATTTTGTGGTTTTATGTCAGACAAGTACTGATGAATGTAACTATCAATAGAGTTTTTTAGTTCTTCAATTACTGTCATTGGGGCTTGAAAAATCTTTGACGATTTCCGAACCATCGGGATTTAATGTAAGAAGAAGTTTGACCCGCTTTTCCGCCTCGGTCAGTTGAAGATTGCAAGATCGGGAAATTTTAACGCCCTCTTCAAAAAGTTTGAGAGATTCCTCTAGAGCAAGTTCCCCATTTTCCAACTTATGAACAATATCTTCTAATCGTTTTAAATTTTTCTCAAAGTCCACAGTTCCCTCCAAATCCAGTGCATCATGCCTAAAATGTGCACCAGTGTCACCCTTGTTTTAAATCACTTCTGCCTTTAAATCACCACCGGCTAACTTAATTTCCAGCTCATCGCCACTTTTAACCTGACTTGTGGATTTTACAATTATCCCTTGTCTCTTAACTATGGAAAATCCTCTATCCAGAACAGCCAGGGGACTAAGCCCATTCAACATGCCAGCAAGACGCCCCAACTGAGCAGTCCTATTCTCAATGTTTCTTAATGTTCTTGTGCCTAAAAGTTCACTTAACCTATTAAATTTTTGTTTAAGGAATTCCACCTTGGTTTGAGGATCGCCAAGTCTTTCTGCCATGTATTTCAACTGAATAATGGAATCTTCTAAAAACCTATCCATAGACATTGTAAGTCTCTCAGTCCATTCATCACATCTCAGCATGAGATCTTGAAGTCTACGCTTGGGATCAATAAGTCTCTTAGACATCCCTTCTGAACTAGATTTAGAAAGGGCTATTTTTTTATTTATCTGTTGAACAAGTTGCCGATGAAACTGCGCAACCCGGTCTGCAAGATCAGATTTATTTTTCACCACAAGTTCTGCAGCCGCAGATGGTGTGGGCGCCCTCAAGTCAGAAACGAAATCACTGATGGTGAAATCTACTTCATGTCCCACGGCGGAAATTATGGGGATCGAGCACTCTGCGATAGCGCGTGCTACTTCTTCAGTATTGAATGCCCATAAATCTTCTAGAGATCCCCCACCCCGACCCACAATGAGGACGTCAAAACGACCTATACCCATTTTATGTGCAAGTCTTACCGCTTGGGCAATTTCCCCGGGCGCGCGATCCCCCTGAACGGCTGTAGGAAGAATTGTCACGTCAAGACTTCCACCAAATCTTCTTGTGAGAACGTTAATCATGTCTCTGATTGCTGCCCCCGTTGGGGAAGTAATAATTCCTATTCTCTGAGGAAATCCTGGAATTGGTTTTTTTCTGGATTGATCAAAAAGTCCTTCTTTATGAAGCTGTGCTTTGAGTTTTTCAAAGGCAACTTGGAGAGCGCCGTAACCAACGGGCTCCATGACTTCACAAAATAATTGGTAATCGCCGCGAGGCTCATACACCGTCACTTTACAGCGCACCAGAACTTCCATTCCATCTTCCGGTGTAAATTTCAATCCTTGAGCAAAGCCGCGGAACATCACCGCCTTGACTTGGCCGCCTCCGTCTTTCAATGTGAAGTACATGTGCCCGGAGCCTGGGACTTTGAAGTTACTGATTTCACCTTTGACCCAAATCATGGAAAAAGATTTTTCTAATAACTTTTTTATGTTTTTATTCAGGTCAGTTACAGTGATGACTTCCGGTGCTTCTGGTTCTGGGGTTTGTTCTATGATAATTTCTTCGATGACTTCAATAGATGTCTCTTTGACCACACTTACGGTTTGGGTTTTAGATTCCATCAACTTGTTAAGACGCTGACGAATATCTTCATCAACCTTATTTTTTTTAACCGTGCTTGTGACTTTTACCCCCAAGCCGTCCAGTGTAAGCTGATCTGACATGGGGGAAGTTGTACAACAATTTGGTCAAGAAAACCAAATATTTTGGAGAGCCCAGAGCCCGCCAACAAAGAAGCAGACGTAGGCCAGAACCCGTTTTGTCTGAAATCGGGCCCAAATGTCCGAAGGCAATCGGGTTTCGGCAATCTTAACAAGTTTGGGGTTGTTTAAAACCAGTAAGACTACTACGCCGTAAGCAAATACCACAAAGGGAAATATGAAATCTAATTTTTGAATTTCCATAAAGCTCTATCGGAACAATCCATTAGTTAATAAGTTCTATAGACCTTAGCCGTGAAATAGCTGGACAAGTTCATAGGGGACTAATATCAGTTCCTCTACACAAGGGAGGCAATGATGAACGTATGGGAAGCGGGTTTAGGGGAATACTTACCAAGATTTTTTCAAAATCCTACAGACATACCCATCACTCAGAAAATCTATGAGTGCTACTCTAAAGATGAAAAAATTCAAAATGTGATGGCAGAAAACCTTTGCGCCGATGCTCGATTCAAAGAACTTTATAGTCAGTGGTATTTAGCTAAACCCATTGATCTTGATCAGCTCATTAAACTTCCTTCGAATACTTTTGGATATCTTTATGCCGATCACATGAAAAAAAATAATTTAGATCCGAATTTTATTGGCACGTTTGAGGGCCGCACCGTTTCCGCGTATCTTTGGGTTAGAGCAGCTCATGTCCATGACATCGGCCATCTCCTTTCAGGTTTTGACACCAGTCTCCCGGGTGAAATTGCGCAAAAAGGTTTTGAACTAGCTCAGTATCGATCTCCAGCTACGGCTGCGATTTTTGGTGGTGGATTTTTAACCATTTCAGCTATGGATCCCAATTCAGTCGGCTCTATGTTTGAAGAAGCGATGAAAGGCTACATCCACGGCAAGAAATTCCCCATGCTCATGGGAATCAAGTGGGATGAAGAATGGGCGACGCCCATGGATGAGCTGCGGGCCAAGTATGGAATTCCCGAACCCTATGAAGTCTTTCAGTGATCAGGTAATTATTGGACGGCCGTCGCCAGAAAATCGACGAAACGTTCGGAATCGCTTCGAGCTGATAGACTGTCTGCTTTCACCGTAGAAATAATATGCCAAAAATGAAGTGAGTCGTAAGTCCAAACGCGAATGGTGTTTTCAAATTTAATACCCTCTGTTTGACTGAAGAAACTAAACTGGGAGGCCTCGAATCCGCTGCCAGAAATTGTCTGGGGTGAGCTGATTTCTACCTGCGTACCCATCAAATCTTTTTTAGATTTATGTAGAGCATTGACATAAGTGTTGAAGTCAATTTTCTGCGATGATTGCTCGAGTAGCAGTTGTTCCAATATTAAGTCAGGATTATTTGTAAATGTCCCTACGAGCAAATTCGATTTCCCGATGTTGGCGACGGTCTTGAATCCAGTGGGCAGGGTTATTAACTTCCCATTAACTGGGTTAGTCCAAGTTGTATTCGTATTCGATGCTAGGGTGCCCGCTGTCGCTTTACCTTTAAATTTTTGCCAGGCTGGTATTGCGGCCATCGCGATAATAAAAGTCATATAAACCACCAGAAGTGGCATAAAAGCGCCGGGCAAAAAACCCGGACAAAAGACGCCCATAATGCGGGCTAAAATATGGCGTTTTGGAAAGGTAGCCTTCGCCGCTTCCCCTCCCACCACCAAGGCTACACGTTTACTCAGCCACGGATAAGAGCCAGTCAGCTCATGAAACGACATCCAAAAGCCACCACTCTCCTTAATTTGCTCCATGAACTGAGAGATCGAAAGCGTTTTCCAGCGCTTTCCTCCAGTGGCGAGTAGACTTAATCCACGCACGGCATCTTCCTTACTGGTGCTACAAAATGTGCCGTATTGATCGCAGGTTGATTCACAAGCTCGACGATAAGCTGGCATTAAAAGCGGTAACAAGGTGAGTGGTAAGAAAATCGGCCACCAAAGTAAATGCTTTCGATGGATATGACCAAGTTCGTGACCGATGTAGAAATCTATTGCCGAATCCTCTGGCTCAAACGCATCAACGACATTGGAGAACAACACGATGTAGTAGCGGCTCATAAATTTTGTTGCAAACGCATTTAAGACGCCGTTGCCGTTCATAATATACGCAGCAGGAGCCGGCATTTTCAGCTTTTCGCACGCTTGTTGGATACGCGTGTGCAAGTCAGGAAACTGTTCAGGAGTGATCAACACTGAATTGCCCCTGAGTACAGCAATCAGGGCCGAATGTACAAACAAGTAAAATACAAACGCGCCTACAATATAGAGTAATCCAAATCCGAATGTGCCCACGATGAGCACTAACCAAAATAAGATTGCCAAGGCAATGTTGACGTTAAACAGTGCCTTTTCCTGTCGCAAAGCAAGATTCATGATTTACACCTTTTGGTTGAAGACATCGGTAGTTTGAGTTGCTGTGAAGTTTAGAAAAAGTTTCTGAAGCTGTCAACCGCAGGTGTGGGCGTAACGGTTGGAGATCACGACTAAAGGCTGTAATAAAGTCCCGGTAAACCCGGCATTCGTAAAAACTGCCAACAACGTTTATACTGAGTGTGTGAAAGTTATCTTTTTTCTTGTCGCATTCTTTGGCATCCGAGCTCTTTGTTGTGAGGACGTGCGCCTTGATAGAGATCCAAATATTTTAGGACATGTTCCTGCGTGGGATCAGGGCGACAACGGTACGTGCTGGGCTTTTACCGCCACACAGCTCATTGACGGTTACCGATTCTCCCACGGAGATACGGACTATCAGCATCTCACATCACCTTTAATGGTGGCAGCAGCTGGGGTTGCTAATAATGCGGGCAATTATAGTTGGGGCAATCAAATAAAGGCGATTGATATGGTAAGAGAAAAAGGCAGCTGCAATGCAAAGTGGGTGTCCGATCATCTAGGCATTAAGAAAAGTTCGGATTTAATTTCAAATTTAGAAACCATCTATGATTTGACAGAGCCGGCGATTATTCACAAGGAAGGGAACAATAACGGCAAAACCACCGACTTTGTTGACTTTGCCGATGCAGAAACCTCACGTAAAGCCAAAAAAGCCGCGGCAGAAAAGACGTCATTGTATTTATCCGAAATTGGAATTGAGGATAAAATAGCTCCGGGTACAGGCGCAATTCTTAAGGCGCTGGAAAAAAACAGGGTCAGTTATGTCCATGAAATCCTAAATTTTATCTGCAAAGAAACTAAGCCACTGACAAACCTGCCACACCCAGACTACACCGCTAGAAATCCTGATTCTAACAACAAACTTGCTGAAAAAGAATTCCGCCAAATGATAGATCAAAATCTCCGCGCAAAAAAACTTACGGCTCCCACTTTTTGTTACACAGCTGTCATGCATAAGGATGTTCATTTGATTACTAAGGACGAGGTCAAATGCAATGACGAATCTACCCATATAGCAGTCGTTGTGGGGAGCCGGAGAAACTCAAGTCAGCAATGCGAATATCTAGTAAGGGATTCATTTTGTAGTGCCTATGAGAAACGGACAAAAAGAAAGATTTTCTCAAAGGGTCAACACTGGATGAACGCGGATCGTCTATTAAAAAACACCATGGCCCGTACCTATTTTCCGTAAGAAATTTCAAACCGTGAGGTTTGCCCATGATCTCTTAATTTGACAGTTAACTGTCAATTCTCCGCTTAGTTCATATTTTTCTGCAGGCGTGGGTCAACGGTTCTATTGGCATAGTTAATGATCTGTTGTGGAAAAAAAAGGCGGAGATTTCTCTCCGCCTACCACACACATTTACATTAATAATTAATCGCGACTTTGATTACGCCTACGATTGTATCTGTCATTATAATTTCGGCCATTGTTATTGTAATCTCGGCCATTATTATAATCTCGTCCGTTATTGTAGTAAGGACGTTGATAAGTGATTTGGGAAGAACTCACATCTCTCACAGATCCATCTGGAAATCGGCATACGCTCCCGGAAACCTGCTCTTGCCTCCCCTGACTATAAAACACGCTTTGATAATCTCTACATTCAAGAGCGCGGTTATTATAATTATAATATCCACCGCGGGTATAAACCAGATCTCCGCCAAAATCGTTTGACTGCCAACGGTAAGGTTGGTTGTAACCATCATCAAAATATCTTGTGCGGGTGTAATCGTATTCTCTTTGTGCACCGCTATTCATGGAACACGCTACTTCTCCACCTGCGTATCCGCCGGCGACGGCTCCAATAACAGTAGCTATTGTGCGACCATTACCTCCGCCAATTTGGTTGCCAATTAAGCCCCCAATAATGACGCCAGCAATATTGCCAGTAGTTCTATTTTGACATGATGCCTCAGAAATTCCGCTGTAAATGAGAGTCATCGCGAGCACTGCGATATAAATTCTAATTGTATGTTGCATAAGTGTTCCCCTTCTTTATGTTTTTAACTTCAAACTCTCATATTACAAAGGGGGTGCCACGTAGGAATGTGTTTAAACAGATTACGCGGGATTATCAGGGCCAAGTTGACACCGGTGGTGCCACCACGCTATTTCAGCACGGCTTTTTTCTTCTCAGCGTCAACACGATAGTACTTATAAACGTTGTAGGCAAAATCGGAATAGAGAAAATTCTTGAGCCAGACTTGTTGTACGTTAAAGAGCTTTGCCACCCAATTGGGAATCCAAACCTGCTCTTCCATGGCGATATCCGTCATCCTGTTTATTATCTTTTGCCGCGCAGGGGACGGCGCCATACCGGACATTTCTAAAAATAATTTATCATATTCTGAATTCACAAAACTTGAGTTATTCATTCCAGGCGATGCATTGGGACTATAGAGAAGCTGCATGTAGTTTTCAGCATCGGGGTAATCCGCAATCCAGCCGTCATATATAATCTGCGTTTTAGATTTTTTTCTTAAATCGAAATATTCTGGGCGCGTATGTAAGTTAACTTTAATATTAATTCCAATCTGCGCCATTTGGGTTTTAAAAAACTCCCCCATTTGCCGTGCATTACTAGAGCCTTCAGTATCATAGTTGATCTCCCCCAAACCTTTTCCGCCGGGAAAACCTGCTTTGACAAGCATTGCTTTTGCTTTAACCAGATCAAATTCCCGCAACGGGAAATCTTTGTTAAAGCCGATGGTGGTTGGAGCAACTATCTGATTAGACGGAAGAGCTGCACCTAAACCAAAAAGTTCAATGTGTTTTTTGGAATCAAAGGCATAAGCCATCGCCTTTCTTAGAAATTTATTTTTTCCCACCACAGGGTCTTTCATATTAAAACCAATCCACCATTCAGTGGAAGACTGGTCCGCCGTGAGGCTGATTCCTTTTTTCTTCAACTCAGGTTTGAGTTCTCCATTTTCCACGGAAGCAGAAAAATTATCCTTTGGAATTTCAGTTTGATCTAATTGGCCTTTGAGAAAGCTAAGCCACATGGGTTGGCGTTCAATAAATATATGAACAGTTAATTTATCTGCAAAAGGCAACGGTTTCCCATAGTCAAAGTCTTCCATGCCCGCTGGAACAACACTGGGCTTCTCGGGAAAATTTTCTCCATGAAAGCTTTCATTTTTTATATACACAATTTTGGAGGAGCGAATAAATTCTTTCATGACGTAAGGCCCCGTGCCCACAGGATGCCAGCCAAATTCAACGCCATATTTTTCCACCGCCTCTTTGGGAACCGGTGATGTAAAGGCCATAGCTAAGGCATAATTCAATTGAGGATATTTTTTTAGGAGTTTGATTTGAATTGTATGGTTGTCAAGTTCAGTGAAACCTTCAATGTTTTGAGAATAGTCAGCGTGTCCAGTTTTGGAGGCTGCGTCTCTCCAAGCATTTACCCCCACTACTTTTCCATCAAAGATCCACCAACCTTCTGACCGAACTTTTGGATCAACGATCCTCTTCCAAGCAAAAATAAAATCTGATGCCACTAGTTCCCGCCCATGACCTCCGGGAAAACACGGGTCATCTTGGAACTTCACACCTTTTTTTACTTTAATGGTGACGGTCAAACCGTCTTTTGAGTATTGAGGCATTCCTTCAGCGAGCAACGTGGTCAATTCGTAGGGTCTTTTTAGATAATGATACTGAAACAGTTGTTCATAAATAGGTCCAAGGGCATAGGCCGCGATGGCATCTTGAGAAAGAGCTGGGTCCATGCTCTGAGGATTTTCTCTGAAGGCTAAATGCATGTCTTTGTCGAAGCGGTGGGACTGGCAGCCTGTCAAGGCCAGCGTAAAAATAAAAGCGCAAAGCAAGAACGAAGCCAATTTTCCCGTCACAAAAACCCTCCTTTAATACAGATAATAAAGAAATCTACTAGCGTTGTTGACCCTACAAAATAGCGGAGTTAATATCAAGATAGGTCTTCTGTGTGGCTCGAGGATTCTAAAGAAATTTTAAACCCTACGAGCTTAAACAAAGAAGCTTGGCACTGACAGTGGTGTGCATGCTCGGTTCTACCGAGAAGCCTAAAGCTGTTACTCTGAGCCTCGATCTATAAATCGGGGTTTAGAATTCACATGAACACGGCCACGGCGGATGACCTAATAAAAAAGCCAAGGATAAATCCTTGGCTTTTTTGTTTTTTCACTTTGCCTTGCCGGGTTTATTTTTTACGCCCATCTCTCAGGCTGCGGAAATCTAGTTTAATTTTTTTGTGTAAACGCAAAAAGCAAATTCATCGCCTTGTGAAATTTGAACAGTATGATTGCCGTACATGTAGCGCTCGCCGCTTTCACCAAGATAAATC
>JBBQPV010000053.1:0-8782 GCA_038216925.1 Bdellovibrionia bacterium | reverse complement strand
TACCATGGGCGCGCTCTTGGTTACATTTGAGGATGGAACAAGAGCTATATGGAAAGCGGACCGTTGGGATTCCGCAGCAGCAGAAGTAGGAGCATTTAGAATTGTTTTTGATCTTCTAGGGCAGCGCCTTGTCCCTCCTACAGTAAGAAGAGACCTGGGAAATGAAATTGAACAATTGGGAGGGGCAATTCCCGAGGATACTCGCAGTAAATTTACAAATACAAACGGAAGTCTGCAGTATTTTGTTCCATCCCGGTTTGATTTGATAGACCGCGATACCAGAGAAGCGGTGTTTGAATCCATAGATCCTGAACATTTAAGTAATCGTATTATCTATTATTTTGTTTTCGGACAATGGGACAGAAATACCGGCAATGTCATTGTTGATGATTTCTATAAGTTTGCTCTCATTGACAACTCTACAATAAAAACCAGGCAGAAAGTTCGTTTTGGTGAACTTCCTTTTGTGATGCGAGATCGATTAGACGTTTCGGCTCAAAGAAAAGACTGGGCTGAGAATTTTCCGTTCCATAAAGCAGTCCTTTTGACAAATCCCACAAAAAAAGAACTACATTTATTTTTTGATGGGAAAATGAGCCAAGAAACTTTTGAGAAAAAGTGGGAAGACGAATGGAAAAAACAGAAGGACCTCACAATGAGAATTGTTTTGTGGAACAATCACTTTTGGATTCAAAGAATTGGCTATGGAAATTACGGCCCTCTGATACCAAAGATTTATTCCGCGAAAACTCTTAAGAAATATTCTGATCTTACATTTTCTGAACTAAGACGAGTACTTGATCCAAAAGCTTTTCCAGACGTTTGGATTGAAGAAGCTTTGGAGAGACGGGACCAGATTCTAAAAGCCGCTTCTCAGATTTCAAGAGATTGGATTTTGCCGTGAATGTAAAAATAATTAAAGACTGGGGTCCTCTCCTTGCGGTTTTCAAACCCCAAGGGTGGCTGACAATTCCCGGACGTGGAAATAAAGAAAATATTCCCATTCTTTCCCATGAATTGGGCAGGCAATTACGGGGAATAAAGGAAAAAGAAAAAGAGCCAGATCTTTTCACCATCCATCGTCTTGATGAAGGCACCAGTGGCGCCGTCCTTTTTGCACGCACCTCTGAAGTTCATAAAGAGCTCTCCCAAATGTTTGAAAGTGGAAAAATTAAAAAAACCTATCTGGCCATTGTGGAAGGAAATCCTGATTCACAAATTATTGATGCTGCGATTTTTAAAATTCCGTCTAAAAAAAATAAATCAGTGGTAGATAGAAAAGGGAAACCTTCGCAAACGATAATTAAGAATTTGAAATTTTCTAACGGAATAAGCCTGATTGAATGCGTGCCACTCACAGGCAGAAGTCACCAGATCCGCGTCCACCTTGCCCATGTAGGGTGTCCGATTTTGGGGGATAAACTCTACGGGGGCACCCAGACTTTCAACGGCCTAAACCTGGACTATCCCTCCCTACACGCTCTGAAGCTAGAGCTTGAGTGGCCGGATAAGGACATGAAGGTCGTTCACGCTGAACCTGAAGGATCTTTTAACCTGATCATCAACCAGTTTTAAAAACCGGACTTAAAATTCAAGGCTCTTTGCGAGAAAATGAATTTATGGCCCGCAAAATTCTATTTCTATTTATTCTTGGATTATTTTCGACTCTTCTACTATTCCAAAATTGCGGCTGAATTATATCGCACCGTTTACTGAAAAGGGAACGGCGTACCTTTAGTCTTCGCTGACGGCAAAAACGTATGAGCGGTGGCGGATATTATCTCCGGTGACACAGAATACGACTTCCTCACAAATGTTTGTCGCTTGATCAGCAATGCGTTCCAGTTTTGACGCCAAAATAAGTAGCGCCGATGCCGGATCTACCAGTGCAGAATTTGTTTTCATGGCCTGTTGAACATCATCAAATATTTTATGGGCAAGCTCATCAACTTGGTCGTCGGCCAAAATAGTTTTCTTGGCGAGAGAAATATCATTGGTGGTAAAAACCGTAATGCAATCAGCAACCATTTGCCCCACCATTTTTGCCATCTCTTCAAATTCTTCGGTTTCTTTGATGGGGCCGGCTTTATTAAGGCGAATGGCTTGCCTGCAAATACTCTCGCAGTAATCTCCCATTCTTTCTAAATCATTATTTATTTTTATGGCCGCAAGGACAGTTCGTAAATCACGGGCGGTTGGTTGTCTCAAAGCAATGAGTTCATAAATGGCCTGATCTATTTGTATTTCTAATCGATCAAGCTCTTTATCAAATTGTATGATCTCTTCAGCTAATCTGGAATCTCTTTCTAAAAGAGACCGCATGGAATGCTCCAACATGTATTGAACTTTTTGTCCCATGTTTGTCAGTAATTTTTGAACATTTGTGAGATCGTGATCTAGAGCTCTTTCTTGATGGGCCATTAAATACCTTTCTTAACCAAACTTCCCTGTAATGTAATCCTCCGTCCGCCGACTAGTAGGATTAGTAAATATCTTACTCGTTGCGCCGGTTTCAATCAACTGCCCCATATAAAAAAAGGCAGTTTGATCTGAAACCCGGGCAGCTTGCTGCATATTGTGGGTCACAATGACGATGGTGTAGTTCACTTTTAAGTCCACTATGAGTTCTTCGATTTTTTGCGTAGCGATGGGGTCTAGGGCGGAAGCAGGTTCATCCATGAGCAAAATCGCCGGTTCAACAGCCAGTGCGCGGGCAATGCAAAGTCTTTGTTGTTGGCCCCCTGATAACGCAAGAGCACTTTTATGAAGGACATCCTTCACTTCATCCCAAAGAGCAGCTTGACGTAAAGATCTTTCTACAATGTAGGCAAGTTGGTCTTTTGCTCGCACATTATGGGCCCTGGGTCCGTATGCAACGTTTTCAAAAATAGATTTCGGAAATGGATTACTCTTTTGAAAAACCATACCCACGTTTTTTCTTAGGGTCACAAGATCTGTCCTAGCTCTATAGATATCTTCTCCACCCACCAGAACTTCGCCTTCTACACGGGTATTGGGAAGAAGATCGTTCATTCTGTTAAAAAGTCTCAAAAAAGTAGACTTTCCGCAGCCCGAGGGACCAATTAAAGCGGACACTCTTTTTGGAGAAATCTTAATGGAGATATTATCCAGAGCTTTCTTTTCTCCGTAATAAAAACTCACTTGCCTTGTTTCAAGAGCGGCATCGCTCACCAGTTCTACCACTGCTGATACTTCTTTCTTAACCTTGCTCTGAGATAAATAACGCCGCCACTGAAAAACATGATGAGCATGAGTAACACGAGTGCTGTCCCGTAAGCAATTGGTCTGACCAATTGAATGTCTTGATGTTGAGTGGAAAGAACATACAGATGATATGGAAGAGCCATAAACTGATCAAATATGGAATGAGGCAGCTGGGGAATGAAAAAACTTGCACCTACGAATAGTATGGGAGCGGTTTCACCGGCTGCCCGAGCCAAGCCCAAAATTAGGCCTGTTAATATACCGGGCATAGCGGGGGGTAAAACGACGGTGCGAATGACAAACCATTTTGTACAACCCAGTGCTAGCGCCCCTTCTCTGTAACTTACCGGGACCGCTTTTATAGACTGCTCAGCAGTGGTGATGGCCCATGGTAATATGAGAAGTCCGAGCGTCAGCCCCGCTGTCAAAAGTCCCGGCTTAAAGTGAAGTCCACGAACAAAAAGTGCCAACCCAAAGAGTCCATACACCACACTGGGAACACCAGATAAATTTCTAATGGAAAGTCTCACAAGCCGAGTGAGAAAATTATCACTGGCATATTCCGTGAGATAAATCGCCGCGCCAACTCCCAGCGGCAGCGCAACAAGGCCCGTAATCAGAGTCACAAGGGTTGTTCCCGCAAGGGCCGGAAAAATTCCTCCGGCTGTCATACCTTCAGTGGGTGCTTTTGAAACAAAATCCCAGCTCAAAACTTGAATTCCATTTTTGATAAGATGAATAATCAAAGCGGCAATTATAAGAATGACGAGAAACGCACAAACTCTAAAAATGCTGATATAGGCTTCTTCTACGATTTGCTTTTTACTTACCCTCATCTTTTTCTACCGATGACGAGCTCGCCAGCAAGATTAATAATAAACGTAAAAATAAAAAGAGCCGCGCCCACTACAAAGAGCGCATGGTAGTGTTCACTGCCAAATGGAACTTCACCAAGTTCGCTTGCGATGGTGGCGGTTAAAGTTTTCACAGAGGATAATATGCCCGAAGGAAAACTTCCCACGTTTCCGGTGGCCATGAGAACAGTCATGGTTTCTCCAACTGCTCTCCCCATGCCCAACATCACCGCAGCAAAGATTCCGCCTTTAGCTGCAGGGATCATGACTTTCATGACGGTTCTAAACCGCGTTGCTCCCAAGGCAAGACTTCCCCGCCAAAAATCTCTAGGCAAAGCTTGCAGAGCATCTTCTGAAACTGAAATAATTGTGGGAAGACTCATGAGACATAAAAGTATTCCGCCATTTAGTGCGTTGAGGCCGTTACTTCTGCCCGTTAATTTTGCAATGAGAGGGCCCGTTGCAACTAGTCCCAAAAATCCTATGACCACACTGGGAATACTGGCCAAAAGTTCAAATACTGGTTTTAAAATTTCTCGAGTGCGGTTACCGGCTAAATAAGCTAGGTAAACTGACGTACCTACACCTAAGGGAATGGAAATGCACATGGCAATGGCCGTTGTGACAAGTGTGCCTTCTATAGCAGGCCATAAACCGTAAGTGGGTTTACCGAAAGCATCGGGGCGCCACAGGTCTCCGTTGAAAAATCCTGAAAATCCAATTGTTTTAAGCGCAGGAAAGCCCTCTTTTACCAAAAGAGAAAAAATACCCACTAACACCACTACGGCCATGAGGCCGCACAGTGTGAAAAAAATTTCTATAATCTTTTCTTTAACTTCTGCCACTTTATTTTAATATCTTATCGTTCTCTGCTTTCCATTCAGATTTAATTTCATAAAATCCTTCCGACATAATGAGCTTTTTTCCTTCAGGACTAACTTCATATTTTAAAAAACCAATAAGCCCTGGTTCTGATTTTACAAAATATTGGTAGAGTGGTCTTGAAATGGGATATTTGCCAGTAGTGACGCTTTTTTCATCAAGAGGATTAACGGGTTTTTCTCCGCTCACTTTTGCCACTGACAAAATTTTAATTCCTTTAGCGGGTTTTTTTGTTTTGTTGTCTACCGCGTAAGCTACTCCCACGTATCCCACACCACCCTTGTCATGGGCAACGGCCTCCGTGATTTGACTGTTTCCGTTCATTCCCTTCATTTCAGGACTGTAATCTGCCTTAACAACGTACTCTCTGAAAAATGTAAACGTGCCCGAATTACTTTGACGTCCATAAAGGGATATGGCTTCGTCGTTTCCACCAATCTCTTTCCAATTTTTAATCTCGCCCTTAAAAAGTTTTCCAATTTGCTCAATTGTGAGCTGCTTTAATGGATTACTTTCATTCACAATCACTGACAGCGCATCAGTAGCAAAAATAACCCTCATGGGCTGCATACCTGCAGCGTTTGCCTGTTTGATTTCTTCCGGTTTCATTTCTCGACTTGAATTAGCTAGGTCCCCTGTTTTATTAAAAAGCGCCGCAATTCCAGTCCCACTTCCACCGCCAGTCACACTGATACTCACACCTTTGTTTTTGGCCATATACTTTTCCGCTAACATTTGAACAACGTTAACTTCCGTGTCAGAACCTTTTACTTGAATCTGGGTAGCTGCATATAATGACGTACTAAAACAAAGACTGAGGGCCACCAAAAACATTTTCATAAAATCTCCTTATGGGTGAATGTACCTATAGTCTTATTCATATAACCGGGATTTGAAAAATTAAGATTTGTTAAAGAATGCGGGCGGGAATGCGCATGGTGAATTTTGTACCCGATCCCTCAGTACTTTCCACATGAATTTGGCCCCCATGGGCGAGAACGATGTGCTTCACAATGGAAAGTCCTAAACCAGTTCCTCCGGTGTCCCGGCTTCGAGCTTGATCTACGCGGTAAAATCTTTCAAATATTCTTGGTAAGTGTTCTGTTGGAATACCAGGGCCATTGTCAATCACTTCATAAATAAAGTCTTTGCCTTCCCGCCTCTGCTTAAACTCTATGAGAGTTCCTTCCGGAGTGTACCGGATTGCGTTGTCTATCAAATTTGAAAATACTTGTTCTAATTTTTTCTTGTCTCCTTCAATGATAGTATCGCTAAACTTAATAAACATCTTCTGCTTAGTATTGGTTAGGGCTGGGAAAAACATGCCTTCTAATTTTTCGGAAATATTCTGGGCGGGGAAAGTTTGCCACTCCAAAATGTCAGGAAAGGCTTCAAGGCGGGAGAGATCAAGAAGATCTGAAATCAAAGCGCTGAGGCGTTGACCGTTCTCGTCGATTCTCTTCAAAAATTTTACGCATGCGTCCGAGTCTTTATAAGCTCCTCCCAATAACGTTTCCGTGTATCCCCTGATGGATGTAAGCGGGGTCTTCAATTCGTGACTCACGTTTGCAACAAATTCAATGCGCAGGTTTTCAAGTTTTTTTATTGTTTCATGCTTTTCTTTTAAATCTTCTGACAAACCATTTAGTGAATTCAAAAGTTGATCTGCGTCTGGCTCAGCGACGTGGGGAAGAGCTGGCCCAAACTTTTCCTGTTTTAAACCATCAACAAACATTGTAGCCAGTGAATAGGGCGACGTTAATTTTTCATACATTCTTACGGAGAGAATTAAAATTAAGACAATTAAAGACAAGAAAAATCCTGCAAACCAGATTTTACCGGCAGATGTAAATATCAAATAGCAAAAAATTAAACTATGAATCCCGAGAACTGCGAATACGGAATTTATCCATCGTCTTGTCATTCCCGAAAACGATAGCCCACACCCCTCACAGTTTCAATATGATCTGAATAGGGACCGATTTTTTTTCTTAAGGATGCTAGATGCACATCAATGGTTCTGTCCGTCACGCTCACATCTGGCCCCATGAGAATTCCAACTAACTCCTGCCGACTCAAAACTTTACCAGTACTTTTCATTAATTCTTTGAGGAGCTTATATTCAGTGAGCGTTAAACCCACATCCGTACCTTCTACTTGTACACGGTAGCTTTTTAAATCCACGGTCAGCCGGTCTTTCTGCAAAACTTCCTTGGGTGCGGCGGCTATTTTGGTTCTACGGAGTGCCGCTTTAACCCGTGCCACCATTTCTTTTGGTGAAAACGGTTTAGTCACATAGTCATCTGCACCCAATTCCAATCCAACTATTTTATCTGTCTCAGAGCTCTTGGCAGTTAAAATGATGACGGGAATTTGTCGGGTGGATTCATTGGCTCTGAGTTTCTTACAGATTTCAAGACCGCTTTCTTTGGGCAGCATCAGGTCTAATATAATGAGAGAAGGCTTGTTTTTTTTGACGTTCTCAAAGACTTGATCCCCTTGGGAAACCGTCAGTGTCTCGAAACCTTCTTGGCTTAAATTGTACTGGAGGATCTCTTGAATATCTAAGTCATCTTCTGCGATCAATATTAGGTCTTTGGCCTGCATGCTTCCAACTATGGTGAATCTCTTCCTGTTTGTCAAATTCCACCCGCCTTCTTTACAAACTCTTCATAAACTGTTTAGACTGCACCCATGCCAAATAAGATTTTAGTCACCGGCGGAGCCGGATTCATTGGAAGTCATTTTATCAGGTTAGCTCTACATAAAGCTCCTCAACTAGAGATTATAAATCTAGACTTACTCACTTATGCTGGAAACGTGGCGAACCTTCAAGATTTGACCCATGAAAAAAGGCATCGATTTGTCAAAGGTGATATTTGCAATATTAAGTTAGTGGAAAGCCTTATTTCTGACTGTGATGCCATTGTGAATTTTGCAGCAGAAAGCCATGTGGATAGAAGCATTACTGGACCCGAGGCATTTACTCAAACAAACACTATTGGCACTCAAAAACTTTTAGATGTGGCAAGAAAACACAAAGTCCGCCGATTTTTGCAAGTATCTACAGATGAAGTTTACGGCACACTAGGTGAGAGTGGGAAGTTTACTGAAGAGACTCCCCTTGCGCCCAACAGCCCATACTCTGCTAGTAAAGCTGCCGCTGATTTATTTTGCAGGGCGTATCATCATACTTACGGAATGGATGTTGTTGTCACACGATGTAGCAATAATTATGGGCCAAATCAATTTCCGGAGAAATTAATTCCTCTGATGATTGCTAACGCACGGGCTGGAAAATCTTTGCCCGTGTATGGAGATGGGCTGAATGTGCGAGACTGGATTCACGTTCTTGATCATTGTGAAGGTATCTTGAAAGTTTTAGAATCTGGGCGCAGCGGTGAAGTTTATAATATTGGGTCTGATAACGAATGGCCCAATATCCAAATAGTAAAAAAGATTTTGAAGGTTTTAGACAAACCTGAATCTTTGATTTCTTTTGTGCGAGATCGCCCAGGACATGACAGACGTTATGCTATTGATAGTTCAAAAATGGCTGCGGAGCTAGGTTGGAAGCCGCAGATTTCATTTGATCAGGGCCTGAGCGAGACTATTAAGTGGTATTTGGAGAATGAAAAATGGCTTAGTGGTGTCCTAGACGGAAGTTACCGGAAGTATTATGAAGAGCAGTATGGGGAGCGGTGAACTTTCTTGGTACCGAGAGCGCTTTCCCCGAATGTCTACGGGCTACTCATAAACAGCTAATGTCATGGCAGATAGTGGCTCTTAGCATTTAGTTTCTTGATCGATCGTTCTTTCTT
>JBBQPV010000052.1:0-8872 GCA_038216925.1 Bdellovibrionia bacterium | reverse complement strand
CCAGTTGATTGGTGTCAGCGGTGAGGGTGCTGTCCAGGTTTTCCACCTGACGTTCAATTTGAATTCCCAAACCCTTTGTTTGAAGTTCAATAATATTAAAGACTATTTTAAGTAAGTCACCTAAGCGAGTTTCTTTAAATTCTGTGGAGGCTGATGTTCTGGTAAACGCCAGTAAATTTTCCACAATGGTTTTACATCTTAGAGCAGCATCCTCCATTTCCACGATGTCATCATAAAGATGCTCTCCTTTTTTTAGTTCACCTTTCATAATTTGAATAAAGGCCAGCATTCCACCCAGGGGATTATTAATCTCATGAGCAATACTGCTGCCGATTGTTCCAATCTCCGCCATCTTTGAAGATTCTAAAATCTGTCTCTGTATTTTTTGTTGATGGGCCGTGTCTCTATAAAATACGGCATAGGCCTTCTGCCCGTCTTCCAGCGTGATGGATTGGGAGTTAACCAAATAATCCGTATGAGAGTGATCGGAGCAAATTTTTTCACCTAAATTAAAAGTTTCACCTAAATGACAATTTTCACAGGGCGCAATCTCACCAAAGAGAACTTCATAGCATTTTTGTCCACGCACTCGATTGACAGTGGAGTCTGACTTCACCGCAAAGGCTTTGTTAACGCGGACCAAATCATAATTTGCGGTGATCACAGACACGGCGTCCGTGATGGCATCAAATGTGGAGTCCCACTCTTGTTTTAATTCTTCGATTTGCTCCATTGCACTAAGGCGGTCTATGGTGAGCCCCACTGCATCGCCGACTTGCAAGAGAAAGTCATCCTCATCACTGGTGAATGGTTTTTTCGGATCACGGGCAAAATAAATATGGCCTAAGAGTTCTTTTTCTTTGAATAGGGGAGCCGTGAATAAACATACGTCAAGTGGTTTACCGTCATACATTTTTTCCAAAAAGGTTTGGTTTTTAAAGAGAATTCTGGTCCACGATAATCCTAAAGCTCCATGAAGGGCCGTATTGATGAGTCTTTCCATTTCTTCTTTATTTGAGCTTCTTTGAATGGCTAGAAGTGCGCGGTTCAGAGCTTCCAGTCGCTTTGTGGAATGGGTAAGGGTTTCCCGAGACTCAATCAGATAATTTTCCCTAGCCTGAACTCTTTCCTCTAGAATTTGTGAGAGGAGCTGAAGTTTTGTATTTTGTTCTGTTCTTAGTTTATAAAAAGCCTCGTTTTGTTTGATGAGTTCATACTCTTCTAATGCTTCTCTCATAGCTAGCTGCAGCTGACTATTTTCAAAATCTGCAATAATTTTAAATACGCCAGTTTCATTGATCAGGGTTTGTAGTTCTGCGGCGCTTGCTACGTTACTGACCAAGATTGCTTGGGTGTCTTTATGTAAGACTCGAATATTCTTTAAAAGTTGAAAACAAGATTTGATTTTGGATTCTTTATTTACAGGCATTTTATCTGCCACTGCCACAACGGCGTAACTTGATTCGGCTAATACTTTTTGAGCTTCATCGTAGGTTGCTAAAAAATCCGCACCAAACTCTACTTGGTCAGGATTAGGGTGGCCTACTATGAGAATACTGGCTTTCATTGATTTTTCAGCCACGTTTCAAACTCTCCCAAAGTTTTTACTTTGATATCAGGGATCTCCGTAGTCGCTTCTGGTTTAAGGTGGAGATACTCGCCATGTTCAAATAAAACTCCAAGAAAGCCCAATTCTTTTGCAAATCCAACATCCGTGTCTATGCGATTTCCGATACTCACAATTTCAAAAGGCTCAACGCCGGTTTTATTTAATATTTCCAAATAAGCAGACTTTTTTGTCTCTCCCGTTTGAATATTCACATAATAAATTCTCTCAAACACATTTTCTAAGCCCAGTAATTTCACTTTTGCCATTTGGGTTTCCGGATCACCAAGTGTGACGAGAAATATTTTATAATTTGTTTTTATTCTTTCTAGCACGTTTAGTGTGTCAGGAAATAACTTAATGTCCTCTTTTATTCTGCGCCTATGAAACGCTACTCGACCTGCTTGAGCCACAACCTCGTTATCTAATTGATTGTGAGTTCCAAAAAAACCAACTATCTTTGAGTAAACATTGAATCTTAGGTTTTCTCTCTGAAACTCTTTTCTTTTTGTAAGGCAGTCATCAACGCTAGCAGCGAGTCCGCATTGAACCATAGCTTCGCAAGCTTCGCGGCTAGCAGGACCAACAAGCTGAGAGAAGGTGTCAAATAAAGTATCGTCTAAATCAAAGATTACAGTTTTTATTTTACGGGCCACGTTGGGCAATCTCCAAGAGTGCAGGACCGGTCATTTTCCACGCCTGCGTTCTTTCTACTTTTTCAGGGAGTTCCACACAAACGCAAGGCGTTTTTAAATTATAAAAGCAATATTGGCCTAAACTTCCAGGAGTTGGATATCCAATATTGTCGGTGATTGGGTAGCCAAAATCCCTAGCCATAGCCTGAGCCCATTTTTTTGAGATTTCTCCTGTATAATTCATTTGCGGAATATAAGAGTGCACGTGAACAACTAGAAATGGTTTTTCCATTAAGAGGAGTTTCACAAGCGCTGCAGTTTCAGGCTCGCTCTTGGGTCGAGGGCCTGGGTGATACCGAGGTGCGGAGATGTGAGGAGTCCAATCTTCCGATGGAAAATTTCTGTTCAAATCGACGCCGTGAGCATTTACCCTTTCATTTTTCTTAAATCCGTCTGGATTAAGGCAAGGGATAGCAAGGACGGTGGCTTTAAAAGTTTCAGCAATACCCTCTGCACATTTGATAAAATCTTCCAGAAATTCCACGCCTTCGGGCTCGTCGCCATGCACACCTCCAATCAAAACCAATTTAGGCAAGACGGGGTTACCAAGGATAACTAAGTTCACGGGATTTTGCCCCGCAGAAAGTGTGAGAAGAGTTGACGTTTTCATACCTTGACCTCTTCCTTGAGGCTAAGATAACTTGTTATTTTAAAGCAAGGGAGACTCTGAAATTGCCTCAAAAAACTGCTATAGTCCTCGCCGCTGGTTTGGGAACCAGGATGAAATCAAATACTCCCAAGGTTCTGCACAAAGTGGCGGGCCGGTCCATGATCCGTATTGTGGTTGAAGCCCTAGAGGCAGCCGGAGTTGATGAGATCCGCGTGGTAGTGGGGTTTGGCGGGGATTTGGTGCGGCAAGAACTGAAAGACAGAAAAGAAATTAAATTTTACGCACAAGAAAAACAACTGGGTACAGCCGATGCGGTGAAAAGTGCAGATCTGAACTCCATCTTTGGGACGGTAATGATTTGTAATGGGGACCACCCTTTGATTAAGGCAGAAGACTACAAGGCTGCACTGGATAAATTTGCTGGGCATGATCTTTTAGTGGTGGGGTGTATGTTGAGAAACCCAACCTCCTTTGGAAGAATTGTTCGGGATAAAGACGGCCGACTCTCCCGCATAGTGGAGGAAAAAGAGGCCACTGATATACAAAAAAAAATTCAAGAAGTGAACACTGGACTCTATGTTGTCAAAAGCGATGTGCTTAAAAAGTTTCTTCCTGAAATCAAAAATCTAAATTCTAAAAAAGAATTCTACCTCACAGATTTAATATACATGGCATTGGATAAAAAATTAAATATTGATTGTCATAAAACTGATTCAGCAAGGGTGGGGAAGGGCGTCAATAATCATATTGAGCTTTCCCAGGCGGGCAGACAGCTCTATTTAAGGAAGGCTCGAGAATTATTTTTGAGTGGAGTGGTCATCGTTGATCCAGCCACTACTTACGTAGAATGGGATGTGAAAATTGGAGCGGGCAGTGTGATAGAGCCTGGATGCATGATCAAGGGCAAAACCGTCATAGGTGATAATTGCATCATTGAGGCCCATTGCCAAATCGTTGATTCTAAAATAGCCAGTAACTGCTCAGTTAAATGGGGAAGTCTCATTGATAAAAGCATCGTAGGGGCGAAATCAATTGTGGGTCCTTACGCTCGACTGAGACCTGAATCAGAACTTGGGGAAGAAGTGCACATCGGAAACTTTGTAGAACTGAAAAAGACAAAAATGGCGCGCGGTTCAAAAGCAAATCATCTCACTTATCTAGGTGATGCTGAAATTGGCGAAGAAACAAATATTGGCTGCGGCACTATCACTTGCAACTATGCCCCGGACAAAAAGAAATATAAAACTGTTATTGGCAAAAAGGCGTTTATTGGAAGTGATACGCAATTTATTGCACCTGTCACGATTGGAGACGGTGCTGTGATTGGCAGCGGGAGCACAATCACAAAAGACGTTCCCGCTGGTGCCCTAGGGGTTGCCAGGTCAAAACAATTCATAAAACAAAATTATAATAAGGAGTAAGAAGTAAAGTGTGCGGAATTGTGGGTTATTGGGGCCCAAACGAACCCAGAAAAATTATTCTTGATGGGTTAAGGCGTTTAGAGTACCGAGGGTATGACAGCACAGGGATTGCAATTTTTAATCATGCAAAATTAGAAGTGGTGAGAAGTCCCGGGAAGCTTACTAATTTAGAAATGAAACTAGGGGACCGAGACTTCTCTGGCCCCACAGGAATTGGGCACACAAGATGGGCCACTCACGGTGAACCCAATGAGAGAAATGCTCACCCACACAAGGTTGGGTCTGTTGCCCTTGTCCACAACGGCATTATAGAAAATTATGTACAGATTAGAAAAAACCTGACTGATTCAGGAGCTACGGTTTTATCTGAAACCGATTCGGAATTGGTCGCACATTTACTGAATGCAGAAATAACTAAGGGTGCAGGTATTCTTGAAGCAACGTTAAAAGTTATTCCGCAACTTCATGGGGCTTATTCAATTTTAGTTGTGAATGAAAAAGAGCCTGATACTCTCCTGGCTTTCAAAAATGGAACGCCAATGCTTGTCGGACTTGGGGAAAAGGAAACGATCATTGCCAGTGATGTTCAGGCTATCATTGAACACACAAATAAAATTGTTTACCTGGATGACGGTGAGATTGTCCTGAGCCAGAAAAACGACGTGAAATTTTTTAATATTTCTGGAGCTGCGATTTCGAAGAAAGTTCATGAGGTAAAATGGACTGCGGCACTGGCTGAAAAGGCTGGATTCAGCACGTTTATGGAAAAAGAAATTTATGAACAGCCTCGCGCTTTGGGACAAGCCATGGTGAATCATATCAACCATAAAACCAAAGAAGTAATTCTAAAAGATTCTGATTTGACAGATAGAGAATACCTGGATTTTAAGAGGATTCAGCTCATTGCATGTGGATCTGCTTGGCACGCGGCTTTGACCGCAAAATACATGTTCGAGCGGTTGGCCAAAATGCCTGCTGACGTGGACATAGCCAGCGAGTTTAGATACCGTCATCCCATTTTAGATAAAGACACACTGGTGGTTACTGTAAGTCAAAGCGGGGAGACCGCCGATACTCTTGCTTGTTTAAGATATTGCCAAAAAAATGGGTTGAAAGTTTTGAGCGTGTGCAATGTTCCTCAATCTAGTATTGACAGAGAAGCCCATGGACGAATTTACACCAACGCGGGGCCAGAGATTGGAGTCTGTAGTACTAAGGCATTCACAGCTCAGATGGTGAGTCTGCATTTACTGGTATTAAATTTTGCGCGCTTGAGACAGTCAATTTCTTCGGAGGAAATGTTTAAAAACGTGGAAGCTCTCCTTGCACTTCCTAGTCAAGTGGAAGTTTGTCTCAATCATGACAAGTGGTTCAAGGCTGCGGCGGAAAGCTTAACAAAGTTTCGTGGATTTTTATATTTGGGTCGGGGAATTTTGTATCCCATTGCCCTTGAGGGCGCGCTGAAATTAAAAGAGATCACTTATCTTCATGCGGAGGGATACCCTTCCGGCGAATTAAAGCATGGGCCCATTGCTCTAGTGGATAAGGATATGGCGATTATAACCATGTGTCCTAAGGATGAACTCTATGAAAAAAATATTAGCAATATAGAAGAGGTGCGTGCTCGTGGTGGACAAATTATTGCCATAGGTACTGAGAATGACGAAAATTTAAAACGACTTTCTCTTCATTATCTGGCCATTCCCACTGCGATGCCCATGACAAATCCGGTACTGGCAACAATTCCTGTTCAGCTATTGAGTTACCACCTTGCTTGTCAACTGGGACGAGACGTTGATAAGCCTCGTAATTTAGCAAAGTCTGTGACGGTGGAGTAATTAAGCTTTTTTGAATTGTAGTTGTGAAGTCTTTTCGGCAATAATGTCTTTGAGCTTTTCCATTTCGTGGGCGGGAATATCCACAGTTCCCTGGAAAACAAAGTCTTCGCAGCCTGGAGAGACTGTCAAGGGGCGAGGGCCCGGATACATTTCCTCTTCATCCCTCATGGTAAGAACCATTTTTATTTCCGGAGCCCAAGCATTTAAAACGACAGAAGCACTAAGAAGAGTAAGTGTCTGAAGTTTTTGATTTACATGCTTTTGCACAATTAGTTCAGAGCAAGTGTGTGTAGCGTCTATAATTTTCAGATCAAAAGCGGTTGCTAAATCATGGAGATAAGATTTGTTACTTTGAAAAATCTGGAGTACCGCACATTCATTTTCTTGTTTCATGATGAATTGTCGGAAGGTTTAGGGTAGCCATTAACGAGTTGGTGCAGCAGACGTTGGAGTTTCACCCTGCGGCAAGACCTTAGAACCAATTACTTTGGAGAAATTACACCGAGACCTTCCAATAAGTTCCCTACTATTAAATAAAGTATCAAAAAAACCTTCTGGCCCTTTGATACGTTCAACGTCAAAGCTCACCACGTCTTTTGAAAAAGTCATTCTTTCTATCTTCTTCACGTCTCCACTCATTTTTACATCGGCAGTCTCCCATAGGAGAGAGTTGGGCTTCTTTTCCGGAGAGTTTAGGGATTTTAGTCGAGCTTGTTTAATGGAATAAAATTTTGTGTCTACTAAGTCCTTTAAGCCCATTAATTTAATTCTCACAGAGGTGTCGTGGTTGTTAGGTACTACATCAATGATTATGGTCTTCACCTTCTTATTTAGGGTGCACGTCTTCGACGAGTTCAAAATATATGTTCCAGAATACTTAGTCTGAAATTCTTGCGCAAAGGTTTCATTAGAGGCTAATTCCCCACTTATGCGAGGCTTGTAGGAGTGGCTATCAATGGTATTTAAATCTGAGGTCACGGCCAAGGCGGAAGCAGAAAAAACCATCATGAAACTCACAACTAATAGTTTTACCCAACTCTTCATAACTATAAGCGTATCTTAATTTTAACGGCAAACAAAGGCGCGAGGAGGCCAGTCCAGTAGCCAATCCAAAAATTCAAAAATCCGCTAAAGTAACGTGGGGCTTAAGAGTACCTTGGCGTTTTGGTCCTAGGTCCAGTTAAAAAGTTCAACACTTCCACCGAATATATTTATGAACCAGGACGGTTCTGAAATTACGCTCAAGGACAGAGTGAACCCTGAAGAACTAAGGAGAGGGCTTCACCAATGTTTAAGTTATCATATTCAATTTTCATTTCCCTTGGAATAATCATCTCAACCCAACTTGCTCACGCAGAAAGAATTGATTTTAAAGTTTTTGATGTGAGAAAGAACCTTGCACTCACAGATGACGAACCTGTCTTCTACGATTACTATCTTAGTGCTGGACAAGATGTGGGTGTAGAACCGGGAAGTGTACTTACTGTATATCGCCGTGTTCCTGTAATGGACATCTATAAAAACCAGAATCATCCAGACATGCAAGTTGTTGTGGCTAGAATGAAAATAATTTATTCTCAAAAAACCATGAGCGTTGGCCGAGTGTTAAAGCTTGCAAATAAAACAAGCACACCGGTAATGGAGTTTGACAAGGTGATGATTGGGGACCGAGTGGAACTAACCCGCGTTGCTGAGGGTAAAGACGACAAAGACACTGAAGAAGCTCAAGAGGACGAAAAGCAGCCAGAAAAAAAGGCTGAAGGCAGGCCCACGGACTTTTCTAGGAAGGTTGCATCTAAACCGGTTCAGCAGAGTCTTCCGCCCCAACCTAGTGTTATCATCAATAGCCGACAGGATTAATTTTTTGCCAAAGCGCCAATTTAGTAATTTTTGGGAAGCACATATCGAAAACTTGCCCGCCGAGCACGAGCCTATCCTCACTGCCATGCTGTTTAAACAAGGTTGCTCTGGAACCACTCAGAAATTGGATTTCAGTCAAAGTAATCTTGTCTATGATGCGGTTATTGAAGATAAGCCTTTTATTCATGTGGTTTCATATTTTCAAATAGACAAAAAAGAAGCAGTTGCGCCATTACTTCAAGAATGGATTTGGGAGAATAGTCCTGAGACCCAAGTTCAATGGGTGATGCAAAAAGAAAAAGACTATTTAGAAGAATGGAAAAAGTATTTCAAGCCCTTTAAGCTTGCCGGCCTAAATTTTGTTCCTGTATGGCGGTATTCATCTAAGAAATATAAACTGTCTTCCTCAGTAATTTTAGAACCGGGGATGGCTTTCGGCACTGGTCATCATGCAACAACTAGATTTGCTATTTCAGGGCTAAAGAAGTTGGGCATAAAACTGAAATCAAAATCTGTAATTGATGTTGGGTCAGGAAGTGGGATTTTGTCCGTGGTGGCGGAAAGATTTGGCGCAGCTCACATATTAGCGGTAGACAATGATCCCGAATGTTGGCGAGAGGCCAAGAAGACTTTTAATTTGAACAAAACAAAAAAATCTAAATCTACCTCAAAGCAGTTGAAAGAGATAACAAAGCAGTATGACGTGACCATCGCCAACATCATTGACGGTGTTTTGATGAGTTTGAGAGAAGATTTATGGAGAGTGACAAGGCCCCGTGGATACATGGTCCTTTCAGGAATTTTAACCACTGGAGCTAGTGCTTTTATTACGGACTTTTCAG